>CAITGN010000334.1:0-3521 GCA_903891965.1 uncultured Bacteroidota bacterium | reverse complement strand
GCCAGTACTGCTGTTTTCCAAACAGGTTCATTTAAAATTCCATCCAATACAATTTGGCTGGTGGTGGGTTGAATATTTACTTGAAATTCTTTTTGAAACTCTGAAATATTTTGAGCTTGACTGCAGTAACCCAAAATGACCAATGCTAAAAGCAAAGAAAGCTTTCGTAATGATTTCATTAAAAAAGGGTGGCTCAATTTTGGATATTTCATTAGGGTGCAAATATCCTTTATGTAATTAAGAAATCTTAAGAACTTGCCTGTTTTTTTGAAGAAAATAGATGAATGGAGCTATTAAAGGTTGAACCAATAGCTGAATTTAAAGATAAGGGCCCTGTTTTTATTTTTAAATAGAGGGTCGGTAAAATAGTTATCGGTGTATACCAAGAAGAAATCACTCATAGGTTTGAACCTGTATTGTAAGCGACTATTAATATTGAAGTTATTGCTCTGTGTATTGTATTGTACAAAAGTGGTCCAGAATAATTTAGTGCTAAAATTCCATTCTACTCTAGGTTGAAGTAATACTAAATTGGTACTACCATAGGGGTTTGGAAATACGATATTGTTAAATTGAGCGCTTAATAATACTTTAAAATGGGGTTGGTTTCTGTAAGTAATTCCCATGGCAATTCCTTTTACTTCTCCATTATAGAACTGTCCAATATTCATCATAGTTTCTATTCCAAAAGTTTTTCTCATATCAGACATGTATTTCAATACAATCTGATTATAGACATAGCGCCCAGCTGGTAAGGGCACTCCGTCTGTAAATGAGATAGGGTATAATAAATTAACAACAGTATTAGTAAGATCAAGTGTAAAATTCGAAGATTTTTTGAATTGAAAATCGGATCCTAATTTGGTATCGGCTTGGTTAATAGAATTATCGGGATGCAGGGTAGTGAAATTCTCAATTTTCAAAACCATTTTACCAATGGACCCTTTTTCAGGAAATAATTTATAGCTCAATGAATTGAATAAATTTTTAAAACCCACTCGAATAGTCGTATCTCTTAAGGCGTCATAATTATCAATACCTTGAACAAAACCCATGTCTGTATAATAATTTTTACCAAGGCTTCCAATAAGACTTATATAAGACCACTTTCTTGAATTAGTAGAAAACCCAGTACTTGCATAAATATCGTCATCATTAATGCCTGACTTAATAGATTTATTGACATCGGTCCAGGTTCTAAAGGTTCCTTCAGCATTAGAGTAATCAAAACTAATTCCTGCATTTCTACCATATTTATCTAATGGATTTTTTTTAGCATCGGCTTCGGAAATAAAATTTTCTCTATTTAAAAAATAAGTTTTAATAACAGAACGCTTCAATACACTTCTTTGTAAAGTAAAGGCAGTGAAATTCTCTGCAGCGTAGTTACCTTGTTTGCCGGTTTGCATATTCATCATACCAATACGCGTTGCTGGGTCTAAATTTCCAGACATTCTTGCTCCGAATAAAATAGGAATTTTATTACCGTCTTTATCTAGTCCTATAGTTCTAGAATAAAAAGGTCTTATAAAGGGCATACCAAAATCTGAAAACAAATCTGAATTCTCTAGAAAAAATCCGCGTTTTTCTGGAAGAAAAATATCGAACCTGGTAAGATTGGTTACTTGTTGGTCTACTTCTACTTGAGAGAAGTCGGGGTTCACTGTTAAGTCTAAATTAAGAGAAGCGTTTAATGCTACTTTGGCATCAAAACCACCGGTAGCGTTAGTGTTCAGAGACTTTCCATTTTCTTGATCTTCTCCACTAGCACCCGATATAAAAGGCAGAAAAATAATATTATTTTTTGTAGTTGGTGTAGCTGCAGGCCAGTTTAATAAACCTAAATAACCTATATCATAAGCTTTAAAAATAGGAGGCACTTTGGTCCAAGTACTGTACTCATTATTTTTTGCATCGGCCCTTAAAAAATTAATACCCCATTGTAATTGTTTAGGATCGTACCTGATAGATTTTAAAGGAATCATTATTTCTGCAATCCAATAAGTACCATAATCCTTGGTGGCAGAAAACCATTTAGTATCCCAACTCCAACTAGGCTTTTCTTGAAAACTTAAACTTAGTTGATCTTCTGATTGAACATTTAAGGCGCTCAATAAAAAATAGAAACCATTGGTTTTTTTATTTAAGGGATCAAGCATAATACCCACTGCATCATTTCCTTCATTACCAATATCTCTTTTTAAACCTCTTATGATAGCATTTCCACTATCATAGACTTTAAATCCAAAATAAATATTATCATTATCGTAAGTAAATCTTACTTCTGTTTGACGTTTAGCCTCTCCAATATCATTGGGAAATTTTTTCTTAAAATCCTTGGCTACTTCAGTAGTGGCCCAAACGGGTTCATCTAAAATACCATCAATTTTAATTTTAGCCGTGGTGGGTTGTATATGTAGTTGAAAGCTTTTTTGAAAATCTGAAATATTTTGCGCTTGACTGAAATATCCCAAAAATAGCAGTGCTGTAAGTAAAGAAAGCTTTCTGTATGATTTTATTGAAAAAGGAAGATTCAAGTTTGGATATTTCATTAGGGTGCAAATATCTAACATGTAATTAGAACAGCCTTAATATCTTGCAAAAAATCAATAAAAAAAGGATAAACGGGCTACTACTCGTCCAATAAATCGGGTCTGCGGTCTTTTGTACGTAAAATGGCCTGTTCCTGCCTCCACTGATCTACTTTTTTAGGGTCGCCTGTGAGTAAAATAGGCGGCACATTCAAACCTCTAAATTCAGCGGGTCTTGAGTATACAGGTGGGGCTAATAAATTATCTTGAAAAGAATCGGTTAAGGCAGAAGTTTCATCGTTTAATACACCTGGAATAAGTCTTCCAATGGCATCTACTACCACAGCGGCTGCTAATTCTCCACCACTTAATACATAGTCGCCAATGGATATTTCTTTGGTTACATATAAGTCTCGAATTCTTTGATCAATACCTTTATAATGTCCGCAGATAATTAAAATTCTATTTTTTAAGGAAAGTTTGTTGGCTTGTTTTTGATTAAAACGCTCGCCGTCGGGCGTCATAAAAATAATTTCATCAAACTTGCCCGCTTCTTGTAATTGGTCTATAGCGTTGGCTAAAGGTTCACAAACCATTACCATACCAGCACCTCCTCCATATTGATAGTCGTCTACCTGACCATGTTTATTAATAGCCCAGTCTCTTAGGTTATGCAATTTTATTTGGAGCAAACCTTTCTCCTGCGCCCTTTTCATCATACTGTGTTCAAAGGGGCTTGCTAATAATTCCGGAAGTACTGTTAAAATTTCAATGGTCATATAGTAAAGATAAAAGAAACCGATGGACTTTTTTTAATCTAATAATTCTCCTAAATCGCGTCTGTCTTTTTTAGTAGGTCTTCCTATTTTACTCAAACGCTTACCTGTATGAAAAGAAGCGGCTACTTGATTCACTCTTTCTAATTCCTCAACAGGGGTAAGGTCTTCATAATATTTGATGGCTTCTGCATAAGCCAATCTTCCTTCTAAT
>CAITGN010000333.1:0-2659 GCA_903891965.1 uncultured Bacteroidota bacterium | reverse complement strand
TCCCGGCGTGTTGGGGGAACTTACATTCACTACAAAATAATCTACCACTTCTTCCAATCCTTTAAAGTTGGCGCAATAATCTTTCCAGGCATCTCTATTTTCTGTGACTTTATTTTTTCCAATATTGCCACCAATAATTAAGGGAGAATTATTTTTTGCTTTTCTATCTTTTAATCTTTTCGAAATAATATCTAAGCCTTCATTGTTAAAACCCATTCTATTAATTAAAGCTTTTTGATCGGGTATTCTAAACAAACGAGGTTGCGCATTGCCTGCCTGTGGTTTCGGTGTCACAGTGCCAATTTCAACAAATCCAAAACCTAGCATTTCCAATTCATTTAAATAGGCAGCGTTTTTATCGAAACCAGCGCCTAATCCTACGGGGTTGGGAAAATGAAGCCCGAAGCAGGTTTTAGCAAGGTTTTTTTCTGGATATTGAAATTGAGCAGCCAGCTGTTTTTTTATAAAAGGGATAGAGGCTGCATGGTGCAAACCTTGCATGGATATGCTATGCGCCGTTTCGGGCGGGAGCATAAATAGAAGGTTGCGCGCTATAGGATACCACATGCCACAAATTTACGATGAAATATTTAGTTGCATAAACAACTTTTTACAAAAATGACTACATTTAGGGTGTTAAAATTCTTATTTTATGCAAGAAGCGTATATCGTTGCAGGCTTTAGAACAGCTGTTACAAAAAGTAAAAAAGGTGGTTTCAGGTTCATGCGTTCCGATGAATTAGCCATTGAAGTCATAAAAGGTTTAATGAAAACTTTACCTGCTGTTGATCCAAAATTAGTAGATGATGTAATTGTGGGCAATGCAGTTCCTGAAGCAGAACAAGGATTACAGTTTGGAAGAATTATTGCAGCGAAGGCTTTAGGCATTGAAGTACCTGGAATTACTATTAATAGATACTGTGCAAGTGGTTTAGAAAGTATTGCCATGGCCACTGCAAAAATAAGAACAGGGATGGCCGATTGTATTATTGCAGGTGGAACTGAATCCATGTCAATGGTCCCTACCGCAGGCTGGAAAACGGTTCCAGCGTATTCCATTACTGTAGACGAGCCCGATTATTATTTATCAATGGGGCTTACTGCAGAAGCAGTTGCCAATGAATATAATATTTCAAGAGAAGATCAAGATGCTTTTGCATTAGCATCACATCAAAAAGCAAAACAAGCTATTGATAATGGTTATTTCAAAAAAGGAATTTTACCCATTGAAATAAATGAAACCTATATCAATGAAAAAAATAAAAGAGCTACGCGTACTTATACAATTGATACAGATGAAGGCGTGAGAGCAGATACTACCATTGAAGCTTTAGCTAAATTAAAGCCAGCCTTTGCTGTAAAAGGTTCTGTGACGGCAGGCAATTCTTCACAAACAAGTGATGGTGCTAGTTTTGTAATGGTGATGAGTGAAAAATTAATGAACTCTCTGGGTTTAAAACCTATTGGTCGTTTAGTGAACTGTGCTTCTGCAGGAGTGCACCCAAGAATTATGGGTATTGGTCCTATTGAGGCTGTGCCAAAAGTCTTAAAGCAGGCGGGCATGACACAGGACCAAATAGATCTTTTTGAACTAAATGAAGCCTTTGCCTCTCAGTCTATAGCGGTGATTAGAACCCTTAATTTAGATACAAATAAAGTTAATATTAACGGCGGTGCCATTGCACTTGGCCATCCTTTAGGCTGCACGGGTAGCAAATTAACTGTTCAAATTTTAAGCGATTTAGAGCGCCTTCATAAGAAATATGGCATTGTGACTGCCTGCGTGGGCGGAGGTCAGGGTATTGCCGGCATAATTGAACGCCTTTAGTTCATCCTTTTCTTGGCTTTTTTCACCATTTTTTGCCTAAAATATTATAGCTTAGGTACTCTATTTATTTCAAAATAAGTAAACTTATAACTATGCGTATATCTATTCTTGGGTCTATTTTTTTGGCATCTATTTTGTCAATAACTAATTTATCAGCACAGAAGGCAAAAAAAGTAACGCCTGTAGCAGCTGCCACTGAAACTAAAGTGGATATTAATAAAGTATTTAAAAATTGGAAACCACGTAATGTGGGTCCAGCCTCTATGAGTGGTCGTGTCACTTCTATTGATGTAGAAGTAGCGAATCCAAATAATATTTGGATAGGCGCAGCATCAGGTGGTGTATGGAAAACAAATAATGCAGGTGTGAGTTGGACACCCGTTTTTGACGAGCAACCTATTTTAAATATTGGGGCTGTCGCTATTCAACAATCTAATCCAAGTGTGGTATGGGCTGGAACAGGAGAAGGTAATCCAAGAAATTCTATTAGCATTGGAGAAGGTATTTATAAAACATTGGATGCAGGAAAAACATGGAAGAGAATGGGCTTGGAGCAAACAAGAAATATTCACCGTGTAATCATCGATCCAACCAATCCGAATACTGTGTATGCAGGTGCGATTGGAAATCCTTATGGACAAAGCAAAAACAGAGGTGTCTATAAAACAACCGATGGAGGAGATACATGGAATCAAATTTTATTTACCAATGATACTTCTGGTCCTGGTGATATGATTATGGATCCAAAAAATCCGAATAAATTATTTGTAGCCATGTGGCACCATTACCGTAATCCTTATCATTTAGAAAGTGGTGGAAAGGGAAGTGGTA
>CAITGN010000332.1:0-15444 GCA_903891965.1 uncultured Bacteroidota bacterium | reverse complement strand
GCAAGAGGCTAAATATGTTTTTACGCTGGATGGTCAGAAAAGATAAGCAAGGGGTAGACTTTGGTATTTGGAAAAAGATAAAACCTGCAGACCTTATCATGCCGATAGATGTACATGTAGCAAGGGTTTCAAGGGGTTTGGGCATTGTAAAAAGAATACAAACAGATTGGCAAACAGCTATTGAATTAACCAATTATTGTCGAACTTTAGACCCTAAGGATCCTGTTAAATACGACTTTGCATTGTTTAGCCTAGGTGTCATAGAAAAATATAATTAAAGCAAATGGAGACGAACTTATTAGCATTAGAAAAATTAAGTACCCTAGAATTAGAGACTATGATCAATGATTTGATTAAAGAAGACTTTTCTAAACTAGTGCAGCTGCTTTACCGAATAGATGTTTCAGAAGCAAAATTGAAAAATGTCTTGAAAGAACATCCCAATGAAGATGCAGGAAAATTAATTGCACAAATAGTTATAGAAAGATTAGCAGCTACAAAAAAAGCGAGGGAAAGTTTTTCTACCAAGGGGTCTTCTATTGAAGACGATGCAGAAAGGTTGTAGTGCTAATAATACAGATAATAGATAGAAAAATAGATTAGATTTTATAGTAAAACTATAAATCTCCTAAGAGCGGTCTCATTACAATATCTTCCACCACTGCTTGTGGACTTAATTTAGAAGCTGCTAGAATCATTTTAGCAATATCATTTGATTCCATAATACGACTAGGCTCCACCCCACTGCCCGCCCAACTATTGGTATAAGTAGCTCCAGGATAAACCCCCGTAACTTTAATGCCTTTATCTTTTAATTCTTCTCTTAAGTTTTTTGAAAAGCCCTCTAAAGCATACTTACTAATACTATAAGAACCACCTTGTGTATAGGCTTGTAAAGAAGCAATAGAACAAATATTAAAAATATGTCCGCTGCCCTCTTTAATCATTGCAGGAACAATGGCACGAGAAGTATGATAAGCAGAATATAAGTTAGCCGAAATTTGAGATTCTAAAATGCCTTGCTCCTCTTGCATTAAATTACCTGGAAAAAAAAAGCCTGCATTATTAATTAAAATAGAAGGTGTTCCAAAACTCAAACACCAACTACCAAATGTCTTGCAATCTTCAGGCTTTGCTAAGTCGGCCTGCTTACTATGTATAGTTGCTGTAGGATATTTATTTACTAAACTTTCAGTGGCTTCTTTTAAACGAGCCGCGGTTTTACTACCAATACATAATGTATGGCCCTCAGCTGCAAAAGCTTCTGCCACTGCATATCCAATTCCTTGAGAAGCCCCTGTAATAACAACAAGCATATAAATAATTTATAGTTAACCTAAATAAAGAATAAAGATAAGAAGCAAAATTGTAAATTCGTCCAATACAATTAGACATTGATGCCCTATAAAGACCTATTTTTTGACCTTGACCATACCATTTGGGACTTTGAATTAAATTCAAAAGAAACTTTATGGGACCTACATCAGAAATATGCACTAGAAGCTAAGGGCATTAACGACTTTGATGTTTTTTACAGCAACTACAGTGTACATAATCATCGTTTATGGGACAGGTATACCAAGGGTTTTATTAAGCAAGAGGAGTTAAGATGGAAGCGTATTTACCTTAGTTTATTGGACTATAAAATTGCCGACGAAGCCTTGTCTAAAGAAATGTCCGTTGACTATTTAGATATACTGCCTAATAAAAAGAATTTATTTCCCTACACCATTGAAATTTTGGACTACTTGAAAAACAAGAATTACAAAATGCATTTAATTACCAATGGGTTTGAATCGGTGCAGTTTAAAAAAATTAAGAACTCCAATTTAGCGGACTACTTTATAGAAGTAATTACATCAGAAGCCAGTAATAGTTTGAAACCTAATAAAGAAATTTTTGAATTCGCATTAAAAGCTTCTAATGCAAAATTAGATACCAGTATTATGATTGGAGACAATGAAGCTGCCGATATTCAAGGGGCCATTAATGCAGGCATGGACTCTATTTTTGTAAATCATTTGCAAATACAGCCTACTGTACCTGCCACACATACCATTACACATTTAAAGGAATTGGAAAATATATTCTAAAGACCTAAAAGTCCCTATTTATATTTTAAAGTATAGAAAATAAATTTAGTATAAATTAGCTTATTATAAGAAGTAGTTCCAGTATTACCAACTAGCTAGTACAGTAACGCCCCCTTTTACCACATCACCAATTTTAGCATGAATTTTAGTTCCTACAGGTAATAGTAAATCCACCCTGCTACCAAATTTTATAAAACCATATTCATCGCATTGTTTGAAGGACTGACCTACAGTGCTGTAATTACAAATTCTTCTCGCTAAAGCACCAGCAATTTGTTTGCATAAAATACTACCCTTGCTATTTTCAATAACCACCGACCATCTTTCATTATCGGTAGAAGATTTCGGATGCCATGCCACTAAAAACTTACCAGGATGGTATTTATTGTAAACAATATTTCCAGCAATAGGTAAACGGTTCACATGCACATTCGCGGGGCTCATAAATACACTTAGCTGTATTCTTCTTTCTTTATAAAATTCATCCGGCTCTACTTCTTCAATCACCACCACTTTACCATCTGCAGGAGAAACAATGGCCTCCTCACTAATAGTTAACTGACGAACAGGCATTCTAAAAAAAGAAACTATAAATAAGAAAAAGGCAACTGTAATAATAAATACAGCCCATGCAGCAATTATGGAGATAGGAAATAAATAAGAGAAATTAAGAATATTCAAAACACCTACGAATATCGCAATCAAGGAAATAGTAGCCGTACCTTCTTTATGTATAGTCATTATGTAAATTTAGTTGCAAATGTAAAACATCTAAAACAGAATCTGAAGAATTAGCCATACAAATGGGGTGGCAAATAAGATAGAATCAAACCTGTCTAAGAAACCACCATGGCCTGGCATCATACTACCACTGTCTTTCACGCCAGCAAGCCTCTTTAATTTACTCTCTAATAAATCTCCAAAATTACCTGCAATAGAGGCTATTAAACTAATATAAAAAATATATTTCTCTTGAATAGGCACTACCATGGCCATCACCTTAGACACAATTAATACCGATAAGATAATACCCGCAATAGTACCTTCCCATGTTTTATTGGGAGATATGGGAGACAATGGCGTCTTGCCAATGACTGAGCCCACTCAATAAGCCATGGTATCGTTTACCCAAATAGATACAATTAATATTAATGGAATAGAAAAAGTCCAGCTACCAAAATAAGAATTGGTCATAAAACTTTTTAATTGAAAAAATAAAGACAAGCACATAGGTATATACACTAAGCCAGCAAAAGAAATAGCCCAGTTTTGTAAATTAATTTTCTTAGTAAAAATATCTACAATAATCATTAATGCAAGTACGAAAGGAAGGGCTCTGCTGCCTAAAAACTTAATGCTTATTCCATTAATGGCTAAATCCACAGGACCTAGTGTCATCATCATTAAACAACCTATTACTAATAAACCCCATTTATGAACAGGGGTAATATTTTGATAGCTAGGATAAATGAGTGCTAATAGTTTTTGGTACTCATATAAACAACCTAATTGTATAATTAAAAACAATGTAAAAAAAGACCAAGTATTCCAAATCAAGCCTGCTAGCATAACAATAACAAATACAATGGCAGACAGGGTTCTTTGTTTTAAAACAGATGCGTTAGAGACCATAGAAAAGAATTATAAATGGGTAAAAAATTTATGATTGAACAGTATTCATTTGAATGGTTGAAATAAGCGCTTGGGCTTTTTCATACATATCCAAAGGTACATATACTTCCACTTCTCCTAAAAAAACATAGGAAGAATCTTGCTTATTAAGCGTTTTAGCAGGAATTTCATTTTCATTTAAAATGCCCATCACCATAGAAGAGGCCGCTAACTGAGTACTACTAAATACTTTTTTCCAATCCTGCATTTGAGTAATTATTTTTTAATTGTTGTAATAAATAGTAAATGCCTGCCAGTGCGATTATACCCCAATAAATAGGTAAATTATCATCCATCATCTTTTCAACACTGGCTGGATTATCTCGAATGCTATATAAAATAACTACGGCTATTCCATTGTTTAAAAAATGAAGCAATACAGGAAGCCAAATAGTTTTAGAATAATGATAAACATATCCAAGTACCATACCCAATGCCATTCTAGATAAAAAACCATAAAAAGAAAAATGGATGGCACTAAAAAAAATGGCCGTTAAAATAATAGCAGCATAGGGTTTACCTGTCAAATCCAATACTATTTTTTGAAGTGTGCCTCTAAAATAAACTTCTTCAATAATGGAAGGAATAACTGCGACGGCTAATAAGGCAAAGGCTAAATCCTTTAATGAACTCATATGCGTCATGGACAACATGGCTTTTTTATATTGGGCTTCTAAACCTTCTGCCCAATTTTTAAAATTCGTAGGAATAGGAATTTTTTCTGTCAAACTTCCTAAGGCACCGCTGAGCACTAAACCAGTAAGTGCTATTAGAATAACAATGCCTGCCGATTGATAAGATTTCATAGGCGTAAAACCCATATTCGCCATCCAGTTCCCTTTTACTAAAATAGCAAGGACTATGCTGGGAAGTCCAAAGGCGATAATAGAAGCTAGCGCATTGGCAAACTGTGCCATGGAAGCATATTCGGGTTGCATAATCACTTTTTGCATCTCAGAAAAAGGAATATGCAAGATGGCCGATACAATAGAAAAACTAATTAAGGCCCCTAGTATCATGCCAATTCCTGTTAAGCCTAAAAAAAGGGCCATTCGCATAGGAGGTCTCATATCAAATAATTGGTACATTTGCAATCGTATCAGTTAGATGCAAGATAATGAATTCATATGGTTTCTATAGGCCCTATTCAATTACCCGATTTTCCGCTATTACTCGCTCCTATGGAGGATGTAAGCGATCCGCCTTTTAGAGCCGTTTGTAAAGAAAACGGGGCCGACCTCATGTACACCGAATTTATTAGTAGTGAGGGATTAATTCGTGATGCCATTAAGAGTAGGCAAAAACTAGACATTTTTGATTACGAGCGTCCCATAGGTATTCAAATTTTTGGTGGTGATGAAGAGGCCATGGCCCTTTGCACCAAAATTGTAGACACTGTCAACCCCGATTTAATTGATATTAATTTTGGTTGCCCTGTAAAAAAAGTAGTAACCAAGGGTGCAGGTGCGGGTGTTTTAAAAGATTTAGATTTAATGGTACGTTTAACAGAAGCGGTGGTGAAAAGTACCAACCTACCGGTTACTGTCAAAACAAGATTAGGCTGGGATGAGAGTACTAAGAATATTCATGAAGTAGCTTTAAGATTACAAGACGTGGGTGTAAAAGCATTAGCCATTCATGGACGCACAAGAGTACAAATGTATAAAGGTGAAGCCGATTGGACTTTAATTGGTGAGATAAAAAACGACCCGCGCATACATATTCCCATTTTTGGAAATGGCGATATTAATTCTCCTGAAAAAGCTTTGGAATATAAAAATAAATACGGCGTTGATGGTATTATGATAGGTCGCGCTGCCATTGGTTATCCTTGGATATTTAGAGAGATAAAACATTTTGTTGAAACAGGAGAAAGAAGAGCAGACCCTACTATAGAAGAGCGTGTAGAAGTGGCGAGACAACATTTAATAAAATCCATGGAGTGGAAAGGACCTATTGCAGGCATTAATGAAATGAGAAGACATTATGCTAATTATTTAAGAGGGCTTCCCAATATTAAAGAGTATAGAAATAAATTAGTGCGCATTACTACACAAAATGAAATTGAAGAAATCTTAGATGAGATTAAAGAAAAGTACAAAGACATAGCCATTGAATCGGGTAAGATTGTATTAGAAAACTACCACGAGCACTGCCCTATTTAGTTAGTTTTATTTTTAAATACCTAATAAACGAGCTTTATTTTTTTTCAATCGCTTCAATTACTGAAGCGTCTAGTGGATCCACTGTCATAGGAAAATAATGGGTAAGTGTCCCCTGTTCATCCACTAAGTATTTACAAAAATTCCAAGCAGGCTCTTGATGATTCCAACCATTAATAGTCATATCTGACAACCACTTAAATACTTCGTTTTGATGATTCTTTTTTATTACGATTGACTTTGCCATTAAAGGAAAGCTTACGCCATAATTTTTCTTGCAAAAAGCAGCAATACTTTCATTGTCCTTGGTTTCTTGCTCCTTAAAGTCATTGGCAGGAAAACCAACCACTACAAGGCTTTCAGCATATTTTTCTTGTAATTTTTCAAGCGCTTCGTATTGTCCGGTGAAACCACAATCACTAGCAGTGTTTACTATTAATACTTTCTTTCCTTTCAAAGAAGCAAAATTAAAATCCTTCCCATTGATATCTTTAGTGGTTAAACTATAAAAAGAAACAAGAGGGGTTTTATTATCTTTATTAAACTGAATTTGTTTTTTACCTGCTCCCTTACTCGTCCACATAATAGCAGGGTAAATTGTTTTCAATATAGATTGGCGATAAGACATGCCTTGTTTTTTCATAAGAAGTGTTGCAGTAACTAAAACACCAAAAGCGATGGCAATTTTTATCATAACATTTTTTTTATTTTTCAATCTACCTTGTTTTAAATTATACACTGGTAAAATTAATGGCTACTCAGTTAATTTATCCTATCAACCTTTTCAATAACCAAGCCTTTCCTTTATAAGGTGGGTATTTAAAACCAGGATCTATCCAGGTAGGTGTTTTTAATACCGACTTCGTATGGGTAAAAGTATCGAAACTTAATTTACCATGATAGCCTCCTGTTCCGCTAAAACCCCTGCCACCAAAGGGTAATTCATGATTGGTAATATGCATAGTTGCATTGTTTACACAAGCGCCCCCTGAAGGTACATTGGTCAACCAATAGGCTTCATCATTTTTATTTTCAGTGAAAACATAGAAGGCTAATGGGTTAGGATTTTTTTGAATAATCGCCAAAGCGGCTTCCCTATTTTCATAAGTTAGAATTGGAAGGATGGGGCCAAAAATTTCATCCTGCATAATTTTTGCATCTGCATGAATGCCCGTTAAAATAGTAGGCTCAATAAATAATTTTTCTCTATTAGACCTTCCTCCATACACAATTTCACCCTCTCCTAAATAAGAAGTAAGACGCAACCATTGTTTATCATTAATTATTTTACCATAATGTTCTGAGTTTTCTGCATCTACTCCATAAAATGCTTGAAGGGCAATAATTAATTCTTTTATTAAATTATCTTTTAAATGAGTAGGTACTAATATATAGTCGGGTGCAATACACATTTGACCACAGTTAGAAAATTTAGGATTGGCTAAACGACGCGCAGCCACTCTTAAATTCGCATCTGAACAAATCACTGCAGGGCTCTTCCCTCCTAACTCTAAGGTCACGGGCACCAATTGTTCTGCTGCTAATTTGTAAATTATTTTTCCTACCATGGTACTGCCTGTATAAAAAATATGATCAAACCTATTTTCAGTAAGTAGTGGCGGAAGTACCGTAGCACCATCCCCTTCTAAATACATCATATAATTATCAGGAAATAAAGAATGAATTATTTTTTGCATTACCGCTGCTGTAGCAGGCGCAAACTCAGATGGTTTTAAGACCGCACAATTTCCACCCGCAATAGCTCCAATTAAGGGCGTAAATAATAATTGAAAAGGATAGTTCCATGGAGCAATAATACAAACCACACCCAAAGGCTCTTGGATGGTATAACTAGAAGAAGGCATATTGACCAAATTGGTAGCAACCGAATTAGGTTCCATCCACTCTTTTAAATGTTTAATGGTATAGTTTAATTCACTTAAGAAAAATCCAACCTCAGTAGCCCAAGCATCTTCGTCGGTTTTTTTCAAATCGGCATAAAGTGCTTGATACAACTGTTTTTCCGACTCTATAACGGCTTTTTTTAAGCGTTCAAGTTGTTGTATTCTGAAGGCATATGACTGGGTAGCACCCGTGGCAAAATACGAACGTAGGTTATGAATGGTAGTAGACATAAGCATTAATTGTTAGGCAATTTAAGCCTAATTCATGAAAGCAAAGCCCCATTTATTCGCTTATCAAAATAATTGTGAAAATTCAGAAATTTTTGATAATTTAACGTACTTAATTTAACAAGTCAATTAACAACGATTATAAACCAAATAACGATTTGCTATGTCCAAGAAAAAATCAGACAACACAAGGAGGGATTTTATTAAAAATTCTGCGCTTGCATTAGGAGGCTTTTACATTCTACCTAGACACGTAATAGGGGGTAAAGGATTTACCGCACCAAGTGATAAATTACAAGTAGCTGGTATCGGTGCCGGCGGAAAAGGAGAAAGTGATTTATTTGCTTTCTATAGCAGCGGCAAAGCAGATATTGCTTTTTTATGTGATGTCGATGATAGACAAGCAGTAAAAAGCCGTGAAAGATATCCAAAAGCTAAATACTATAAAGACTATAGAGAGATGTTAGATAAAGAACATATGCATTTCGATGCTTGTTCTGTTTCTACACCCGATCATATGCACGGTGTGCAAGCAATGGCTGCGATGCAGTTAGGCAAACACGTTTATGTTCAAAAGCCAATGGCGCATGATATATATGAAGCGCGTATTATGACCAAGGCTGCACATGATTATAATGTAGTTACGCAAATGGGTAACCAAGGTTCTTCTGGAGATGGGGTTCGTATGTTACAAGACTGGCATGCTGCTGGATTAATTGGAGATGTTCATACTATTTATTGTTATACTGATAGACCCGTTTGGCCTCAAGGTGTAAACCGTCCTGTATTAACTACACCAACTGCTATTCCTGCTGAATTAGATTTTAATTTATGGTTAGGAACAGCTCCTCAAAAAGATTATTTCGAAGGATTACTTCCATTTAACTGGAGAGGATGGTGGGATTACGGAACCGGCGCATTAGGTGATATGGCTTGTCATATTATGGCACCAGCCTTTGCAGTTTGTGGTTTAGGTTATCCTATTGCAGCAGAGTGTAGTGTTGCTACTCGTTATACAGCTCCTTGGCAAAAATTATATGCACCAGATTCTGGTCCAATGGGTTCTCATATTACTTTAACTTTCCAAGGTCAAAACGGAAAGCCAAATGTAAAATTACATTGGATGGATGGCGGTATTCAACCAGAGCGTCCAGCTGAATTAGGCCCTAATGAAATTATGGGTGATGGAGGTAATGGTGTAATTTTTGAAGGTACTAAAGGAAAAATGATGGCTGGCACTTATGGAGTGAATCCTCAATTATTACCTACCAACTTAACTAAAACCACTTCAGTGCCTAAAACTATAGATAGAGTGAAAGGTGGAGAAGGCGGACACTACTCTGCATGGGTAGAAGCTTGTATCGCAGGTCCTGGTAGTAAAGAAGCAAAAGCTTTAAGTTCTCATTTTGATATTGCAGGTCCTTTAACAGAGTCTGTATTAATGGGAAATTTAGCTATCAGAAGTTATGATATTAAGTCAAGCGATAAAAAAGGTGGTGCTACTTATCCAGGAAGAAACATTCAATTGTTATGGGATGGTCCAAACATGAAGATCACCAACTTCGACGAAGCGAATCAATATGTTAAAAGAACATATCGCGATGGTTGGAGTTTGGGTGTATAGTATTGACTTACTTTACTCATTATATAACTCGGCTGCCCTTGGTAGCCGAGTTTTTTTTGTATTACCTTTTAGAAAGCAAAATATAAACCCATGGAAAATTTACGTGATCAGTTTTTATTAGACCCTAGTATTACTTTTTTAAATTTTGGATCCTTTGGAGCCACGCCTAAACCTATTTTTGATGTTTATCAGAACTGGCAAAGAGTATTAGAGGCAGAGCCCGTTCAATTTATAGCCTTTGATGGAGTGAAATACTTGGAAGCCTCTAGAGCAGCGCTTGCTAAATTTATAGGCTGTCCTGACAAAGACGATTTAGTCTTGGTCACTAACCCTTCTTTTGCAGTGAATTTAATTGCAAAGAATTTTCCTTTAAATGAAGGAGATGAAATTTTAGCAACCGATATTGAATACGGTGCCTGTGATCGTACCTGGGATTATTATTGTAAAAAAAATAAAGCTACCTATAGAAGACAAAAAATAAATTTACCTATTACCACCAAGGAAAAATTTATTGAAGATTTTTTTGAAGGTCTTAGACCAAGTACAAAAGCCATTTTTATTAGTCATATTACCAGCGCTACTGGATTAATTTTCCCAGTGAAAGAAATTTGCGAAATAGCAAAGTCAAAAGGACTCATTACCATTGTGGATGGAGCCCATGTACCCGCGCATATACCTTTTAACTTAACTGAAATACAAGCCGATTTTTATACAGGTGCCTGTCATAAATGGATGATGGCAGCCAAGGGTTGTAGTTTTTTATATGCGCATAAATCGGTTCAACATTTATGCGACCCTTTAATTGTAAGCTGGGGCTATAAGGCCTTCAAGCCTTCCCATTCTCATTTTTTAGACTACCATCAAATGATTGGCACGCGTGATTTCTCTGCCTTTCTAACAGTGGAAGCCTCTATTGAATTTATGGAGAAAAATAATTGGACTACCGTTTCAAAAAAATGCCATGAAATTGTACTTGCTAATGCAGAAAGATTTTACAAATTACTAGGCACAAAGCCTATTAGCCCTCTAACTAGTGAGTGGATTGGTCAAATGATTAGCATTCCACTTAACGCTCCTGAGCCAGAAGTTTTACAAAGAAAATTATACGTCGACTATAAAATTGAAATTCCTATTATGCGTCAAGAAAATGATGTGTATATGCGTTACTCTATTAATGCATTTAATACGGTTGCCGATTTAGATACATTGTATAATGCACTAGAGGCCATTAAAAAAGAAGGTGTGCTTTTACACTAAGCTAGTGCTGCGTGTAGAATTTCTACTGTGTGTAATGCTTTTTCACCCGTGCCATCTTTAATTTGATGACGACAACTTGTACCTGGTGCTGCAATGGTACAATTATTTTGATTGGCCCTTATTTTAGGAAATAAGACCAACTCTCCAATATTCATAGAAACTTCATAATGTTCTTTTTCATAACCAAAAGAACCTGCCATACCGCAACAACCTGAAGCAATGGTTTCCACTTTATAATTAGTAGGAAAAGAAAGTGCTTTTACAGAATCCGATAAGGCACTGACTGCCTTTTGTTGACAATGCCCGTGTAGTAAAATAGATTTAGTGCCCGTGGTGAATTTATCTTTACTAATATTACCTACTTGCATTTCAGAAGCTAAAAACTCATCAATAAAAAAACTATGTTTCGCTAAATGATTAGCTGCGTCCAAATTTTCATCCGAAGCCAAATCGGGGTACTCATCTCTGAAAGTGAGTATGGCAGAGGGTTCTAGGCCTAGAATGGGGCTAGCGCTACTTACCAAATGACTTAAAAGCTCAATATTTTTATTCGCAATAATTTTAGCCTTTCTTACCAAGCCTTTCGATAACCAAGTTCTACCACTTTCTTCATGCTTAGGAATAATCACTTCATAACCCAAGGCCGTTAATAATTGAACTGCTTTAATACCAATAGGCGCATCGTTGTAATTCGTGAATTCATCGCAAAATAAATACACTGTTTTTATAGGATTTGCAGGGGCTATATAATTTTTTTTGTACCAAGCTTCTAAAGTTTGCAATGATATACTTGGCATAGAACGCTTCAATGCAAAGCCTGATACTAATTTAACTAAACTTCCTGTAATAATATTACCTACAAAGGCATTGTATAATTTAGGGACCATGGAGCCTAATTTAGCAGCCGCTGTAAAATTAGCTATAAGCCTAGCTCTAAAAGGAACGCCATTGGCATCATAATAATGTTGCAAGAACTCCGCTTTTAATTTAGCCATGTCCACATTCGAAGGACATTCGCTTTTACAAGCCTTACAACTTAAACACAAACTCATCACTTCATAAATTTCTTTATGATCGTATCTATTTTGTTTATCGGAATGCGTTAAAAATTCACGAAGTATATTGGCACGCGCACGGGTGGTATCTTTCTCATCCCGAGTGGCCATAAAAGAAGGACACATGGTACCACCCGACAAATGTGTTTTTCTACAATCGCCCGAACCATTGCACTGTTCAGCATGTTGTAAAATATCTTGTTTATGAAAACGAAAAATAGTTTTGAATTCAGGCGTTAATTGTCCTGGTTCATACCTAAGCATTGAATTCATCGAAGGGGTGTCTACAATTTTATTGGGATTAAATAAATGCATAGGATCCCAAGTGTTTTTTACTTGTTTTAATAAAGCATAATTTTTCTCCCCCACCATTTGCTTAATAAACTCCCCTCTTAAACGGCCATCTCCATGTTCCCCACTTAAAGAACCATTGTATTTTTTTACAAGTGTGGCCACTTCCTCTGCAATGGTTCTAAATAATTGATTCCCTTCCTTGGTTTTTAAATTAATAATGGGGCGCAAATGAATTTCGCCAGAACCTGCATGGGCATAGTGCACTGAATAAAGGCCATGCTTTTTTAATATCTCATTAAAGTCACGAATATAATTAGGTAGGTCTTCTACATCTACAGCAGTGTCTTCAATCACAGGCACTGCTTTTTCATCTCCCGGTAAATTACTTAATAAGCCTAGGCCTGCTTTTCTTAAAGCCCATATTTTTTTAGCATCGGCGCCATATAATACAGGAAAATGATAACCCAAACCGGCAGCGCGCATATCGGCTTCCACTTTATTTGTTAACTCCAAAATTTCTTCCCTAGTTTCTTTTACAAATTCTATGACTAAAATAGCACCAGGGTCGCCTTGTACAAAAAAACGGTTCTTAGCTTGCTCCGTATTTTCTTTGGTGCACTCTAAAATATAATGGTCAATGAGTTCACTGGCACTGGGCTTGTATTTTAAACCAATTAAATTCGCATGCAGCGATTCATCAATACTATTAAAGTGCACACATAATAAACCTACTTCTTTAGCAGGTGCAGGCACAACATTTAATTTAATCTCTGTCATAAAGGCTAAAGTACCTTCTGAGCCTGCAATTAAATTACAGAAATTAAAATTGGGACCTCCTGCCGTAAAGGGATCCGCATCTACTAAAATATCTATCGCATAACCTGTATTTCTTCTAAGTACCGATTTTTTGGGGAACTCTTTTCTTATCTCTACCTGATTATCATAATTACTTAAGCAACTACGCACCGATTTATAAATACTGCCCTCCAAAGTATTCAACTCACATTTTGAGTGAAAATCATCGGTAGATAAACTATTAAAAACAGCTTCCGATCCATCACTTAAAAAAGCTTTCACTTCTATTAAATGTTCTCTGGTACTTCTATACACTACTGAATTAGATCCACAAGAATTATTACCTACCATCCCACCAATCATAGCTCTATTCGCAGTAGAAGTTTCTGGACCAAAAAATAATCCATGGGGTTGTAAAAATAAATTTAATTCATCGCGAATTACACCAGGCTGCACACGCACCCAGCCTTCTTCTTTATTGAGTTCAAGAATTTGATTGAAATGTTTAGAGACATCTACAATAATACCATTACCCACTACTTGGCCTGCTAAAGAGGTACCCGCCGTTCTTGGAATTAAAGAAGTTTGATGAGTAGATGCAAAACTAATAAGCTTAGAAATATCCTCTTTAGTTTTTGGAATGGCTACGGCTAGCGGCAGCTCTCTATAACTTGAGGCGTCCGTTGCATACAAAGTCCTGATCATTTTATCGAAAAAAAGATCCCCTTCCAATTGTTTTGCAAGTTGCTTCAAGTTTTCCTTCATATTGCTTCATTCAACTTCGCAAAAATACTAAATAAAACACTAAGGCTTAAATTAGAAACCCCATTAAACTAGAGCGAATTACCAATTTAATGTTTTCAAATAAGCTGCGTCATCTTTAGCGCAATCTAATTCGGTAGTTCCTGTATAAGCTTCTTGTTCTACGATATAATATTTTACACCTTGGGCAGCTGCTTGAGGTAATAAAGATTTATAATTAATACTGCCCTTACCAATAATGCAAGACTCAATACCAGTAGCTGTTTTAGCTAGATCTTTTACGTGCACTAATTTGAAACGGTTAGGGAATTTTTTCATGTAAGCGATAGGATCTACGCCAGCTGCCACTGTCCAATACATATCCATTTCAAAATCAACCGTATCAGGGTTGGTAGACTTCATCATTAAATCTTGAGGTACTATACCATCCATTGGTACAAAAGAATAATCGTGGTTATGGTAAGCAAAACGGATGCCATTTTTCTTTGTAATTTCTCCACAAGCATTGAACTCATCAGAGAATTGTTTGAAATTATCAAGTGATTTTTGAGCTCCTTTATGTGGGCATATTAAATATTTCATGCCAATCTCAGCTGCTTGAGCCGCCTTGCGTTCAAAGTCCTTAGTCACTTCGCAATGAGAAGATACCATTGTCATTCCTAAATCATCTAATACTTTTTTCAATTCTGTATTTTTCATTCCCCAAAAAATGCCCAAGTCTCCTTCAAAACCTTCGATTTGTTTGAAACCAGACTTAGATAAATGTTTTAATACACCCATAGTGTCTTTATATAAAGCTTGCTTCACTGTCCATAATTGAATACCAAATGGTTTTGACTTTCCAGCCATTGCCATTAATTCCTTACCAAATGGCATGCTTATTGCTGCACCTGCTAATGCCGTTTGACGCAGGAAGTTTCTTCTTGAATTGTTCATAAAATCGTTTTAAAAGTTCCGCCGTTAATAATACGAATGCAATTTTTTTGCACCCTTAGAGTTCAAATTTGAAAGTTTTATAGAATAGAGAAAAAGCTATAGCTAACTAAGTAGCCCAAGCCTTATCTCCTTTTTTATAAGGTACAGTGCCTTCATATTTACCTGGTACTGCGATATAGCGTAAAGCCTTGGTAGCGCCTGCTTCAGAGCTAAAAAATCCCCAAAGGGTTAATTCTTTTAACATGGTGAAGTAATGCTTAGTCTCATCTGGCTTTTTTGTTTTTTGAAACGCTGAGGCTTCTTTGTCTAAGTCTACTAATAAGCTATGGCGCTGTTCTGCAGTAGCCTGCATAAAAGTTTTACCATTCGCTTTAGTAGACGTTTCATTTAAAGTTTTCATGCCAGCCATAAAAGCAGTTTGGTCTTTTGCTTCATAACAATCTTTTACAATCACTGTCATAAACTCACCCACTTTTGCTTCTTTGGCACCAGGGGTATCTGTTGCAGGTAAAATAGTTTCAGCAATTTCATTTAAAAATGAAATATCGTCTTGTGAAAATTTTAATCCTGTTGCACCAGTAGTACAACCTGATAAAAATGCTTCAGCACCTAAAACGGTTCCTCCCATTATAAGTGCTACTCTTGATAAGGCTTCTCTTCTAT
>CAITGN010000331.1:0-11911 GCA_903891965.1 uncultured Bacteroidota bacterium | reverse complement strand
CCCGAACCTTCCCTAGCTAAGTCTGGTCCAGTTCTTTTACTACCCCATTGAAATGGATGGTCATAGACAAACTCGCCTGCTTTACTATACTCTCCATAACGTTCTGTTTCACTTCTAAACGGACGTATCATTTGAGAGTGACAGGTATAACAACCCTCTCTTGTGTAAATATCTCTTCCTTGTAATTCTAAAGGCGTGTAAGGCTTTACACTTGAAATAGTAGGAATATTCGATTTCACTAAAAAAGTAGGTACTAATTCAACTAAGCCCCCTATTAAAATAACTATCAAAGACAATAATAAAAAGGGAGTGGGTCTTCTTTCTATCCAACGGTGCCAATGCTCTCCAGCATGTTGGGTATATTCTTTTTCCAAAGCAGGTGCTTGTGCATCTTCATTGGCATGTAGTGTACCTTGACCAATGGTTTTAAAATAATTCACCATTCCTATAATAGCTCCCGTCAAATAAAGCGATCCCCCAAGCGCTCTCATTGCATAAAAAGGAGCCATATAGGTAACGGTTTCTAAAAATTGATACTTTAATTGGCCACTAGGTGTAAACTGTTTCCACATAGCTACTTGTTGAAAACCTGCCCAATACATGGGTATGGCATAAAATAAAATACCTAAAGTAGCTAACCAGAAATGTATGTTCGCTAATTTCTTTGAATACAATTCTGTTTTATAAATTCTAGGAATTAACCAATACAATATTCCAAACGTAAGCATGCCATTCCAACCCAACCCTCCAATATGCACGTGCGCAATAATCCAATCAGAGAAATGCGCCACCGCGTTAATGCTCTTTAGAGATAACATAGGTCCTTCAAAAGTAGACATACCATAAGCCGTTACCGCCACCACCATAAATTTCAAAATCACATCCTCTCTTACTTTATCCCATGCACCGCGCAGGGTTAATAAACCATTAATCATACCACCCCAACTTGGGAATATTAACATGAAACTAAATACAATGCCTAGGCTTTGTGCCCAGTTTGGAAGTGCTGTATATAATAAATGATGCGGGCCTGCCCAGATGTATAAAAATATTAAAGCCCAAAAATGTATAATAGATAATTTATAAGAAAACACCGGACGGTTAGCAGCCTTCGGTAAGAAATAATACATCAAACCTAAAAAAGGAGTGGTTAAGAAAAAGGCCACTGCATTATGACCATACCACCACTGTACTAAGGCGTCTTGTACTCCAGCATACCAACTATAACTTTTAAACAAAGTCACTGGCAGTTCAAATGAATTTACTAAATGTAAAACCGCCACTGTAACAAAAGTGGCTATATAAAACCAAACAGCTACATATAAATGACGCTCTCTTCTTTTAATAATGGTGGCAAACATATTAAAACCAAAAACCACCCAAATTAAAGTAATGGCAATATCAATAGGCCACTCTAATTCTGCATATTCTTTTGCGGTAGAAAACCCCAAAGGCAAAGTAATAGCTGCTGCAACTATAATAAGTTGCCATCCCCAAAAATGAATGGTACTTAGCACATCACTGAACATTCTTGCCTTTAACAAACGCTGCAAGGAATAATAAATTCCCATAAACATAGCATTACCCACAAATGCAAAAATGACTGCATTGGTATGCAGTGGTCTAATACGACCAAAATTAAAATAAGGCTGTAAGTTTAATACAGTGGGAAAAACCAACTGCAAGGCAATCCATAAGCCTACTGTCATTCCAACAACCCCCCAAATGATAGTGGCAATGGCAAAATTCCTTACCGTTTTATTGTCATACTGAAAACTTTCTACTTGCATAAGTTTAATTTAAATGATGAATGATGTTTGATAGTAAACTTTATATATATTTAGTTTGAAACTATTTTGATGCTATTTCGACGAGGGTAAAACTTCTAGCTCTTCTTTTTGATCCACCTTAATACTATCCTCAAATAAAATTCTAACGGAAGGTGTGTAGTCGTCATCCATTTGTCCTGTTTTCACCGACCATAAAAAAGCCAGCAAAAAGCCACCTGCTACAAAAACACTCACTACAATTAATAATATGAATACAGACATAAGAATATATTTCCGACAAATCTATCGGGAAAGCCCAAATTGGCTAATGACATAGGTCAAATTTGGAACTGATATATATCAGTTATATGCTCTAAGCTTGCTTGAAAACAAGTAAGATAGAAGTGCAGATAGCGCTACAATGCTAATAGAGCTAATAGGCATTAGAATTGCTGCCACCATGGGTGATAACCTAGCACTAGTGGCAAAATACATACCAATAATATTGTATAAAATAGATAAAATGAAAATGATTACGATGATGAGTTTTGCCTTTTTAGCATAGTCAATTAAATTTTTCAAATTATACATTTGACCACCTTCTAAAATGGCGTCACTGGCTGGCGTAAATAAATGCGTTTGATCGGTAACTGCAATACCCAAATTTGATTTTTGAATTGCCCCTGCATCATTCAAGCCATCTCCTACCATCATCACACGATGTCCTTTATTTTGTAGTGCCTCTATATAATTTAATTTGTCGGCTGGGCTTTGTTCAAATAAGATAGGTATTTCGTTGCCTAATAGTTGAACCAAATGCTTTTTCTCTGTAGGATGATCCCCACTTAATAAATGCAATTCATATCCCTTCGCCTTTAATTCCAATATCATGGGTTCAATCCCTTTTCTATAGCTATGATTAATTTTAAAAACACCTTTATACACTCCCTGCATGGCAAGATATACCAATGACCCTTCTACTTTCTCCTCTATGACTATTCCAAAAGACTTTAAAAAAGAAGACGACCCTATGATTATCTCAAAGCCATCACAGTAGGCCTTAGTGCCCTTGCCTATAAAGTTTTCAATTTGTTGAAATTCGACAAGATCCGACACTTGTAAAAGTAAAAATTGAGTAATCATTTTACTAAGCGGATGCAAGGACTCTCTGGTAACCGATTTGACTGCTACCATTTCTTTTATAGTTAAAGCTGTCCCCGTATATTCTAAGTGCGTGTCATCATGATTGGTAAGGGTTCCTGTTTTATCAAAGACAATAGTATCAATTTTATGCATAGCCTCTATAACAGATGCATTTTTGCAATAAAGCTTACCCCTACCTAACCATCTTAATACATTACCATAAGTAAAACTCACTGTAAGCAGTAAGGAACAAGGACAGGCCACAATTAATACGGCAGTAACGGCAGGTAAAATTTTATGACTATCATATATACTCCAATAAATTCCACTGGTAATAGCAATAAGAAAAAGTATAATGGTAAAGTATTGACTCCATGGATGCACAAAGGATTTTTCAGTATTTTTCTCTGTCTTCAAAACAGGACTATTCCACAGTTCTGTAATATAACTTTGACCCACTGGTTTTAAAACTTCCAATTGAATAGACCTTCCTTTTTGAATGCCTCCCGCATACACCATTTGTCCTATGGCCACTGCAATGGGCGCATTCTCCCCTGTTACAAAACTATAATCAATAAAGGCGCCATCAGTTCGTAAAACAGCATCGGCTGGAATCATTTCATCAGTTCTTAATAAAACCATTTCACCTTTAAGAAGTGAAGAAAGCGCTTTATTGACTTCCTTACCTTCTTCTAATACAGTAACGCCTAAAGGAAAAAAAGAATTATAATCTCTATCAAAGGCAAAAGAATCATAAGACTTATCCTGAAACCATCTTCCAATGAGCATAAAAAAAACGATACCACTCATACTATCTAAATAGCCCGCCCCTGTTTGACTAAGTATTTCATAAACACTTCTACTAAAAGTAACAAGAATAGCGAGTGCAATAGGTGCATCTATATTTAACCATTTTTGTCTAAGGCCTGTATAAGCAGCAATAAAAAAACCACTGGCACTATAAAAAAGCACAGGCAGGGATAATAATAAATTAATGTACACAAAAAAATGCCTTAAAGAGCCTAACTCTAAAACATCATTGGATAAATACTCTGGAAAACTGAGCATCATAATATTGCTAAAGCAAAATCCAGCAATGCCAATTTTATACAACTGCTTTTTATTGACCTTCTTTTTCTTTAACCAGTCATTGCCCCCTAAATGAATCACAGGTTCATAACCCACAAAGGCCAATAACTGAACTACTTGCTTTAATGAAATAAGGGAAGTATTAAAAACAATTTTAATTTCCTTTTTTTCAAAATGTGTTTTGGACTGAATTATGCCCGGATTTATTTTATGTAAATTTTCCAAAAGCCATACACAGCTCACACAATGTATTTGAGGTAAATAAAATACCAGATGCGCTTGCTCCCCTAGTTTGAATTGAATAAGCTGCTCGCTGATAGCTGCATTGTCTAAATAATTATATTTTTCAGAAACAAAATGCCCCTTCGCAGTAAGCCCAGGCATATCAGACAAATCATAGTATTGGCATAAACCATTTTCATCTAATAGCTTAAACACCATCTTGCAACCTTCGCAACAGAAATGTTTATCTTCTACTAAAATAGTATCAAAACAATCGGCACCACAATGATAACAGGCTATAGACATAATTTGTAGCACAAAAATGCCTAAATATGCCTAAGCCCTCAATGAGCCTAGTCAGTCAAAAATATGATAAAAGTCATATTGTATAAAGAAGCCTAGGGAAGCATAGTGGCAAAAAGCGGATCCAAGCTATTCTGCACTTCATAATACCCTTGCTTATACCATTTTGTTCTAGCCACCAAGGCCAAAATTTGTCTTTGAACTAATGATTTATTTTTTTCGATGGCTTTTAATGATTGCTTTTGCTCGCTATTAGCAAATTCATTTAAGGCTTTCCAATAATCATAGCCCTGATATTGCTTTAAAAATTCAGTGGGGCTTACAATGCTATTCATTGCTGCTTTATTTTTCAAATACCACTGAAATACAAAATCGTTCAATAAACTTTTCTCCCATAATACTGCAAAGCTGGTATCCATGAATACATTTTTTTCACTCACCCATTTATCTGGATAAATACCACCGCCTCCATACACAATATGACCCTTAGGCGTCTTATACTTTTCTCCTTTATAACTTGAATCCTTTATACCCATAGCATCATCATGCATTCTACTGATAAAATCATTTTCATAGGCCTGCTTCCCTTTTTCATAAGGGCGTTGAATATTTCTACCTAGTGGCGTATAATATTTTGCAGTGGTTAAACGAAGAGCACCCCCATTCGATAAATTATATTGTTGTTGCACCAAGCCTTTGCCAAATGAACGTTGACCCACAATAGTAGCGCGGTCCCAATCTTGCAAAGCCCCCGCCAATACTTCACTTGCCGATGCAGAAGTTTCATCCATTAAAATAGTTAAGGGGCCTTGTTCAAATAAACCCTCTCTTTTACTATAATAATCAACCCTAGGAGAATTCACACCCTCTGTATATACAATTAATTTATTTCCACTTAATACTTCATCTGCAATGGCCACCGCTTCAGAAAGTAGTCCGCCACCATTGCCTCTTAAATCTATCACCAATGATTTAATACCTTTTTGCACTAAAGAATCTAAGGCCTGCATAAATGCCTCATAGGTTCTATCCGCAAATTTGTTAATTCTTATATAACCCACCGTTGGACTTAATAAATAAAAAGCATCTACAGATGAAACCGGTACATTATCTCTTGCAACAGTTATAGTCAATGGCTTACCCTCTCTTGCCACTAATAATTTCACTTTTGTATTAGAAGGCCCTTTTATTTTTTTTCTAATGGCTTCTGCATCCCATTTTTTTCCAGACAATTGAACAGTATCATCTGCTTTTAATAATATATCTCCAATTTGCATTCCAGCTTTTGCAGCAGGCCCTTCTTTCATAACATAAGAAACAAAAATGCTATCTCTAAACTGCATAAATTCAATACCTATACCCTTAAAATTAGGTTGCAATTGCTCGTTTACTTCTACTAAATCAGAAGGGGGTATATACACAGAATGAGGGTCTAATTGAGATAGATAATAATTAGCCAAACGACTACTTGCGCTATCAGTATCTACCTTGTCTACATACTTTGATTGAATTAACTGCAAAATTTCTTGCATAGGATCCTTTGATCCTGATCTAAAAACACTTAAGGGTAAACTTCCTTTAAAAAATACCCCTATTACCACACCCATTATTACCAAAAAGGCATAAAAAACTGGGGTAGACCAATTTGATTTATTTTTTTCTTGCATGCTTGTTTTATTCGGGCTAAAATTACACTAAAAAGGCTATTTTCACACACAAGATTATTAACCATGGTGAAGAATTATATTATTGCCGATAGCGGTGCTACCAAATGCCAATGGACTATTGTGCAATCCAATAAGAAAACCACGCTTACAAGTCTGGGTATTAGCCCCTATTTTCTGAGTGCTGCTGAAATTCAAACACTGGTTGCAAAAACTTTTAAAAATAAAATAAAGTTTGACACAGTAGGTGCTATTTATTTTTATGGCACGGGTTTAAGTAATCCTCAAAACGTGTTACAATTAAAAAAAGCATTGAAAGCTGTTTTCACCAAAGCGAAATTAGATATTCAAACCGATTTAGTAGCAGCTGCAAGAGCTACCTGCCAAAATGCAAAAGGAGTTGCCTGTATTTTAGGCACAGGTTCTAATACGGGTTTTTATAATGGTAAAAAAATTACTAAAAATAGTCCGGGTCTTGGTTATGTATTAGGGGATGAAGGCAGCGGATCTTATTTAGGAAAAAAAGTAATTCAATATTATTTATATAAAACTTTTGATGAGGATTTAATGTCAAGGTTTGAAAAGAAATTTGCTACCTCTAAGGATGAAATTTTAAACAGTGTGTATAAACAAGCAACTCCTAATAGATACCTTGCCAATTTCACTGAATTTTTAGTAGAGAATAGAGGGCATTATATGATTGAAAATATAATCGAAGATGGCTTAAACGATTTTTTCTACGCACATATAAATAAAATGAATGAAGCCTGGTTGCATCCTATTCATTTTGTAGGTAGTGTAGCCTTTGGTTTTAAGGATATTATTAAGCAACTAGCATTAAGCTATGAAATTGAACTAGGCAGTATTGTTAAATCTCCGATGCAAGGCCTTATAGCTTATCATCAAAAAAATAAATAGCTTTATTTTAGCAGTGCAAGTATATGCATGATATAGAACCTCATTATCATTGGCGCCATTTATATATGGCTGAAGAAGATCCAAGATCCATATTTTTTGGGCGTACTTATAGCGAGTTTGAATTCTCTCAAGCAGTTTATAATTATTATATACATCCACAGTGGGATGAGTTTGGCAGCAAAACCTTATACCTTAAAATTCTTTTTGTAGACTACGACTTGCAATTTGCCATTATTGAAATGATTGGAGAGTGGAATGATGCCATTGAGAACGATATCATGGAATTAAAAAGAGAAGTGCTAGATAAATTAATGGAAGAAGGCATATATAAATTTATTTTAATTGCCGAAAGCGTTTTTAACTTTCATAGCGGAGACAAGGACTACTACGAAGAATTATACGACGAAGTAGCGGATGAAAATGGCTGGGCCGTTTTAGTGAATTTCCACCAGGCTTCCCAACACGATTTTTTATTAAGGAAATTAAACCGCTACATAGAACTCATGGAAATAAGTTCTTGGAGAACTTATAAACCCGAAGATTTTTTTCAATTAATTGACGACAAGATTTCCCAGAGATTATTATAAAACATTAATACACTAAATCTTCATAGGCGCCCTGCAACTCATTATAAGCATGGTTGTCCTTGGCTAATTTAGCCGCTGCCATTCCTTTTTCATACCAAATAATGGCCTGCTCTTTTTGACCCATGCGCTCTAGGCATTTCGCAAAATGATAATAAGATCCAATATAATCGGGCGAGTCTGTAAGCACTGCTAGCAGTAAATCATGGGCTTTTTGCTCCTCCCCTAATTTAATATATTCCATGGCCAGGGCATGTCTTAAAAAGTTATCCTTAGGTTGTTGATTTAAAAACTCAATAATTCTTTCTATTCGTTGCATCTTGGCTTATATTTGCATTAGTTGCATAAACAACTAACAATTTAACAAAATTAGCTTTATGAAAATATTAGTTTGTATTAGTAAAACACCCGATACGACAGCTAAAATTGCCTTCACCGAAGGTAATACAAAGTTCGATGAAAATGGAGTACAGTGGATTATCAACCCTTATGACGAATGGTATGCTTTAGTTAGAGCCATTGAATTAAAAGAGAAAGATCCCAGTGCAATTATTCATTTAGTAACAGTTGGCAGTGCAGATGCAGAACCTATTATTAGAAAAGCATTGGCCTTAGGTGGCGATGAAGCCATTAGAATAGATAGTAATAGTAATGATTCTTTTTATGTTGCGAAGCAAATAGCCGCCATTGCAAAAGAAGGTGGTTATGAAATAATTTTTACAGGAAAAGAAACCATCGATTATAATAGCGCTTCAATTGGTTCTATGTTATCTGCCCTATTAGATATGCCTTTTGTATCGCTTGCCAATAAATTTGATTGCGATGGAACTACTGCTACTGTAAGAAGAGAAATTGAAGGCGGTGAAGAAACCTGCGAAGTAAATTTACCTGTTGTTATAAGTTGTCAAAAAGGAATGGCTGAACAAAGAATACCTAATATGAGAGGTATTATGGCAGCGCGCACTAAACCCTTGAGAGTAGTGAGTCCTGTGGAGGCAACTGCTACAACAAGTATCAAAAAATTTGATACGCCTGCTGCAAAGTCGGGTGTGAAATTAGTAGACCCTGCGAATATGGATGAATTAGTAAGATTATTAAAAGAAGAAGCAAAAGTTATTTAAAAGCATTTTAAAATTATTATATGGTACTAGTATATATAGATCAAGCCGATCAACAAATTAAAAAGTCTTCCCTAGAAGCGATGTCTTATGGTGCAGCCATTGCTAAACAATTAGGATGCGATGTAGCAGCCCTAGTTTTAGGAACGGTGCAAGATAATCTTGCAGACTTAGGAAAAAATGGTGCTCAAAAAGTATTTCATCTTAAAAATGAAAGCTTGAATACACTAGATGTAAAATTACATTCCAACTTAATTGCCACTGCTGCAAAAAATGCAAATGCTACTGTAGTGGTTTTTGCACATAATATAAATGGCAAGGCCATTGCACCAGCGGTTGCTGTAAAATTAGAGGCAGGATTAGTAACAGGTGCTTCTAGTTTACCGAATACTGAAAATGGTTTTGTAGTTACTAAAACAGTTTTCTCTGGCAAAGCCTTTGCTTCTATTCAATTTGAAACCCCTATTAAAGTTATTGCGATTAATCAAAATAGTTTTGGCGTAGTGGCTTATGAAAATACTGCAACGGTGGAAGAAATAAATATTCCTATCCCTGCTGCCTCTATAAAAATTACGAAACTAGAAAAAGTAGAAGGCGAAATACCATTAACAGAAGCCAGCTTAGTGGTAAGTGGAGGACGTGGATTAAAAGGACCAGAACATTGGGGTATTTTACTTGATTTAGCCAAGTCCCTTGGTGCTGCTACTGCTTGTAGCCGTCCGGTTTCAGACTCAGATTGGAGACCCCACCACGAACATGTGGGCCAAACAGGTATTCAAATTGCCCCTAATTTATATATAGCCATTGGTATTTCTGGAGCCATTCAGCATTTAGCAGGGGTAAATAGAAGTAAGACGATAGTGGTGATTAACAAGGACCCAGAAGCACCTTTTTTCAAAGCTGCCGACTATGGCGTTATTGGAGATGCCTTCGAAATAGTACCCGCCCTTACTACAGCTATTTTAAAAATGAAGTCAAACGCATAGCATAATTATTTAACTTTGGATAGCCATAAAGGCAGTAATTAGCAATATGCAGAAAATTGAACTTGAAATAGTGGCTTTGTCTCATAGCATCACCCAATCTAACTCTTATGCAGTTATTTTAGGAGAGGTGAACGGACTGCGCAGGCTTCCCATTGTCATTGGAGGCTTCGAGGCACAGGCGATTGCAGTGGCTTTGGAAAATATGCATCCTTCTCGCCCACTCACACATGACTTAATGAAAAATTTTATGACTGCTTTTGATATTCAATTGCAAGAAGTATATATATGTGATTTACAAGAAGGTATTTTTTATTCTAAACTAGTTTGCTTTACTGCCAATGATACTATTGAAATTGATAGTAGAACCAGCGATGCATTAGCACTAGCCGTTCGTTTTGGTTGCCCTATTTATGTGTATGCTAATATACTAGAACAAGCAGGTTTAGAAAATGAAAACGCAGAAAAAAATATTACACCTAAAGCTGTTGCTGCTGAACCAGTAGCCAATGATTTAACAAGCATGTCTTTAGTTGAATTAAATAAATTATTACAAGAAGTATTAGAACAAGAGGACTATATCCGCGCCATTGATATTCGCGATGAAATCAATAAGAAAAATGCGCAAAAGAAATCATAACTGATGATTCAATTCTCTCCTTGCAAAATTAATTTAGGCTTATCTATCTTAGAAAAAAGAACAGATGGTTTTCATGCACTAGAAACTGTTTTTTATCCAGTGGCCTTGCAGGATATTGTTGAAATAGTGCCAGCAAAATTATTCGCCTTTACACATACCGGTATTTCTATTCCAGGCGATGCTTCCAATAATTTATGTGTGAAAGCTTATCATTTATTAAAAGCCGACTACCCTCATATAAGTGATGTTAAAATACATTTACACAAAAATATTCCCATGGGTGCGGGTTTGGGAGGCGGCTCTGCAGATGGAAGCACTGTACTTCTAATGCTGAATGATTTATTCAATTTGAATATATCCAAAACGCAACTTATTAATTACGCTGCACAATTAGGAAGTGATTGTCCTTTTTTTATTTTTAAAGAAGCCAGCCATGCTACAGGTAGAGGAGAAATACTAGCCCCCATTTCAATTGACTTAAGTAATTATACCATTGTATTAATACACCCCGGTATTCATATTGCTACGTCTTGGGCATTTCAGCAATTAAGCCCTTGCGTGAAAGAAAAATCTATCTTAACTATTATTAAGCAACCTATAGAAACCTGGAAGGCCGAATTAATCAATGATTTCGAAGCTCCTGTTTTCAAAGCACACCCCTCATTAGAAGATTTAAAAAATAATTTATACAGCCAAGGCGCCCACTATGCAAGTATGAGTGGTTCAGGAAGTTCTCTATTTGGCATTTTCCCTAAAGGAACTAAACTTGCATTGCCCACTCTAGGAACCAAGATTAGAGTGGATCATATTTAATTTGCTTTAGATAGTTTTCAAAAAAAATAATTGCTAACGTTCGTTATTTGAAAATTATTAGCCATTTGTTTAATTCATTAAACAATATTAAATGGTTAGTAAATTTATTGCGATTCTGCTATAAAAAATCCTTGTTTTTTCGTAATTTTCCACGAATCGCTTACCGAACAGGGTTTCCCTATAAATAACTGGTTGAAATGACGAAAAAAGAACAATTAGGATTATACGATCCTGCTTATGAACATGACGCTTGTGGTATTGGTTTTGTAGCTAATATTAAAGGTGTAAAATCACATCAGCATGTAATTGATGGTCTTACTATTTTAGAAAACATGGAACACCGTGGTGCCTGTGGTTGTGAAATTAATACAGGAGATGGTGCAGGTATCATGATTCAAATTCCACATGAATTTTTCTTTGATGAATTATTACAACAAGGCATTCACCTACCCGACTTAAATGAATATGGTGTTGGATTTATATTTTTTCCATCCGACCCTTCCATTGTCACAGAGTGTAAAGAAATTTTTGCTAGAGCTGCAGACAAATTAGGTATTGAAATTATAGGCTATAGAAAAGTACCTGTTAACAGAGATACCATTGGACCTTCTGCTTTATCGGTAGAGCCTACAATGGAACAAGTGTTTTTAAAAAAACCCGATCAT
>CAITGN010000330.1:0-4090 GCA_903891965.1 uncultured Bacteroidota bacterium | reverse complement strand
AATTTAGGCCAGGGCTTTCCCGATTTTCCTATGAGCGAAGCCCTTATTGATTGTGTCACTGAGGCCATGAAAGCCGGAGGGAATCAATATGCACATACCAATGGGGTACCTTTATTAAGAGAAAGACTAGCGGAGAAAATTAATTCATTATACGGAACTACTATTAATGCTGAAACTGAAATTACAGTTACACCAGGTGGCACCTATGCTATCTTTTCTGCTTTTTCTACCATTATTCAACCTGGAGATGAAGTCATTATTTTTGAACCTGCTTACGATAGTTATATACCTAATATTACATTTAACGGAGGGGTAGTCGTACCCATTGCACTAAGCTATCCTAATTATAGTATTCCATGGGATACTTTAAAGGCTGCCATTACCAAAAAGACAAAGGCTATTTTAATGAATACGCCACATAATCCAACTGGGATGGTGCTGACAAAAGAAGATATTCTTCAACTACAAGAAATAGTGGTTTCTAATAATTTGTACTTAATAAGTGATGAAGTATACGAGCATTTAATTTATGATGATAAAAAACATGAGTCGGTGATTAAGTATCCCGAATTATTCGCGCGTAGTTTTGTTTGTTTTTCTTTTGGTAAAACCTATCACTGCACAGGCTGGAAGCTAGGCTACTGCGTAGCTCCAGAAAATTTAATGAAAGAGTACCGCAAAGTACATCAGTTCAATGCCTTTAGTTGCGATACCCCTAAACAATTGGGTATTGCAAAACATATGTTAGATAAAGAAGCGTATTTAAGTTTAGGTAAGTTCTATCAGGCCAAAAGAGACTACTTAAGAAAATTATTAGTAAGCACTCCTTTAAAATATATCCCTTCTTCTGGTTCTTATTTCGAATCTTATAGCTATGCTGCTATATCAAATGAGTCCGATAAAGTATTTGCAGAAAAATTAGTGAAGGACTATGGTGTAGCGGTGATACCTATGTCAGCTTTTTATCATGATGCCACGGATAACAAAGTCATAAGACTATGCTTTGCTAAAAAAGAAGCTACACTAGAAGCGGCTGCTGCTTGTTTACAAAAATTATAAATTAACATAAAACCTTTTATTTTATGTTATCTATTCGCAGTCAATTTTCAAATCATTTTAAGGATAGTCCTGCCTTGGTGGTGAAATCACCAGGACGAATTAATTTAATAGGAGAACATACCGATTATAACCATGGCTTTGTACTACCCGCAGCCATTGATAAATACATTGAAGTAGCCATAGGCAAAAGAACCGACGGCGCTATACATATGGTAGCCCTGGACTTAGGAGAAACCATTATATTACCTATTCATAACTTAGCGCCTCATGCTACACAATGGGTGAATTATATTATTGGTGTAGTGGAACAAGTGTTAAATTATTTAGCTAGTGTTGAAAATAATTTATCTGGTAATGAAACAAAGCTAGCTGCTGGTTTTAATATCTGTATACAAGGCAATATTCCACTAGGAGCTGGCCTTTCAAGCTCTGCTGCTTTAGAGTGTGCTGTATTGTTTGCATTGAATGAATTGTATGGCTTATCGCTTAGCAGAATGCAAATGGCATTAATGGCACAAGATGCAGAACATACATTTGCAGGGGTAAAATGTGGCATAATGGATATGTTTGCAAGTTTGCATGGACAAAAAAACAAAGCCATTTTACTTGATTGCGATAGTTTAGCCTTTACTTATTACCCCATTGAATTAAAAGACTACTCTATTGTTTTATTCGATACTCAAATTAAACATGTATTGGCATCCTCTGAATATAATACCCGCAGGTTAGAATGTGAGCAGGGCTTAAAAATAATTCAAGAAAAATATCCTAGCGTAAAAACCTTCAGAGATATAAGTATGGAACAAGTAGAAGCCTGTTTGGTTTCTAAGATTTATCAAAGATGTAAATATGTGGTGGAAGAAATTACTCGCGTTCAATTAGCTGTGCAAGATTTAGCTAAGGGCGATATGCAGGCCTTTGGTAAAAAAATGTTCGAGACCCATGAAGGATTATCCAAATTATACGAAGTGAGTTGCCCTGAATTAGATTACTTAGTGGAAGCTGTAGCTAGTAATGAAAATGTATTAGGTGCTAGAATGATGGGAGGGGGCTTTGGAGGTTGTACAATTAATATTATTAAAAAAACAGCGGTGGAAGAAATAACAAAAGAATTAAGTGCTAAGTATAATCAAGCAATGCATAAAGAATTAAGCTATTACATTACAAGTATTGAAGACGGGACTCATTTAGTAGCTTAAAACTTACTTATCAGTAACTAAGCATAAAAAAACCAGCTCTTTTTATTTCGTTGAAAAACTATACAGCGTCGTTTGTTGATAGGTTTCACCTGGTTTTAGTACAGTACTTGGAAAGCCAGGCTGGTTAGGGCTATCAGGGAAGTGTTGCGTTTCTAAAGTAAGTGCATAATGCTTATTATAGACAAGCCCTTTTTTAGTACCTGTTAAAGTTCCATCTAAAAAATTACCTGAATAAAATTGAAGGCCTGGTTCAGTAGTAGCTACTGTTAAATATCTTCCACTATTAGGTTCGTATACATTCGCAATTTCTTCTAAACCAGCTGCTTTATTTAAAACCCAGTTATGGTCATAGCCTCCTACAACTTTATCTATATCTAGTCCTATTTTTTTAGGGCTGGTAAAATCCATGGGTGTTCCTTTTACTTCTACTAATGCTCCTGTTGGAATTAATAAACTATCTACAGGTGTATACTTGTCTGCTTTAATTTGTAGAATATGATCATATATAGTGGGCGACTTGCCTGCGCTTAAATTAAAATAAGCATGGTTGGTCAAATTAATCACTGTGGTTTTATCAGTGCTTGCAGTATATTCTATTTTAATAGAATTATTCGCAGTTAATGTATACACTACTTCTACTTTTAAATTTCCTGGATAACCCTCTTCGCCATCCTTACTTAGATATACTAATTGAATACTGCTATCACCAGCTAAGGGCTTCGCATCCCATAAAACTTTATCAAAACCTTTTAAACCACCATGTAATGATTGACCATTGTTATTCAAAGCTGCATTGTACTGAACACCGTCAATAGTATAGGTTCCTTTAGCTAATCTATTGGCGTATCTACCAATTAGTGCACCAAAATAAGGATTGCCTTTTTGTAAATAACTATCGAATTTTTCATAGCCTGTAAGTACATCGCCATAGCTACCATCCTTGGCCTGGGTAATTATTTTAGTAAGTATACCACCGTAATTAATAATACCCACCTGCATTCCAGCAGCATTAGTTAAAGTATATTCAGTAACCGCCTTGCCTTCATAGCTTCCTACATTTTGCTGAACTATAGAAATAGCCTCCTTGCTAGGGCCAAAAGAACAAGCAAAATGAAAAACTGATAAGAAGAAAACCATGATTAAGTTAGCTACTATATTTTTTTTCATTTTGCTTGATTTATTTTTTAATTAATACCAAGAACCATTAATAGTTTCATCACCATTCGCATTATTGTTTGCGATTCTTCTTTTTTGATTCTTTCTATGTATAAATGTAGTAATAAACATTAAAGGAATAAAAATAAAGGTTAATGGAGGAATACCTAATATGCTTATCCATTTACCACCAAAATGACGGCGCATGGGGCGGCGTAAACGCTCTGCAATAATATACATAGCGGGTACAATGAATAAGGTCATGAAAAAGGCGAAGGCCAATCCATAAATAATGGTCCAACTCAATGGCTTCCAGAAAGCAACGTTATCACCACCAAAGAAAATATGTGGGTTTAACTCGCTAAATAAAGTAACGAAGTTGATATTAAAACCAATGGCAATTGGTAAGAAACCTAGGATAGCTGCAAGGGCTGTTAATAGTACAGGAATAATTCTTGTCTTTCCTGCTTGAATAACGGCCTCTCTTGTTTTATAGCCTCTTGATCTTAACTCATCGGCAAATTCAATTACTAGTATTCCATTTTTCACTACAATACCTGCAAGCCCTACAATACCTAAGCCTGTCATTACCCCTGAAACTTTCATTCCAAATATAGAGAAGCCTAAAAGCACACCTATAATACTAAATAAAATTTCTGTTAAGATAATCACCGATT
>CAITGN010000329.1:0-7445 GCA_903891965.1 uncultured Bacteroidota bacterium | reverse complement strand
GTCAGAAGTATTTACATTTTCTTCTGCATATCTTCTTTCGTATATACCAGTGATGTCCTTGAATTTTTCAAAAATTTCAGCATTGGGGGTATTAATCAATACGCCATCTTCTCCATAAAAACTATGGTCGCTAAAGGAGGTATTAGGTACAACAAGACCAGGTATATAGCTGCCCGTTCCAGTGATGATGGTTGCCATTGGGAGAATTTAGGTTTATGAAACTAATGCGTTCTAAACTAAGATAAGAATTTCTGCCGAATTTTGATGTATTTCTAGCTAGATGTATTGTTCTTTAGATGTACTTGTCGCCCTTATGTCTTTTCACTTCAGCTACATATTCTTTAATAGACTGCTCTTTTTCTTTACTGCAAATAAGAAGTACATCCTTGGTATCCACTACAATAAAATCGTCCAAACCTTGCACTACCACTAGTTTATCCTTGGGGGCATTAATCATACATTTAGTAGCATCAATTACAATGACGTTATCAGAAGCCACTGCGTTGGCAAAATAATCTTTCTCCATATTCTCATACGCACTATTCCATGTACCTAGGTCGCTCCATCCAAAGCTAGCAGGTATTACATATACATTATCTGCCTTTTCCATAATGGCAATATCAATAGATATATTTACGCACTGCGGATAAATTTTTTGAATAGATTGTTTTTCAGCTGCAGTATTAAAATGTTCTTTTTCACCATCAAATAATTCAAACATTTCTGGTTGATACTTTTCAAATGCAGCAATAATGGTGCTTGCTTTCCAAGCAAAAATACCAGCGTTCCATAAAAAATCGCCGCTGGCTATAAAGGACTCTGCAATTTCCTCTGTGGGTTTTTCAGTAAATGTTTTTACTTTATACACCCCCTTGCTTACTTCTAAGCCTTCGTATTGAATATAGCCATATCCTGTATTGGGATTCGTTGGCTTAATGCCTAATGTAGCCAATGCCTTGATATGCGTAACAAAATCAAGCGACTGCTCCACAATTTTTTGAAAGTTTTCTTGCTCTAAAATTAAATGATCACTTGGGGCTACTATAAATGTAGCTTGAGGATCCTTCTGTGCTAATTTAAAAGAGATATAAGCAATGCAAGGCGCTGTATTTTTTTTACTAGGCTCTGCTAATATATTTTCTTTCGGTAAATTGGGTAGTTGTTTTTCTACAATGGAAACATATTCTTCAGAAGTAACAATGTAAATATTTTCAGCTGGTATAAACTGCGTATATCTTTCGTAGGTCCACTGAATTAAAGTTTTTCCCGTATTGAGCACATCTAAAAATTGCTTAGGATAAGCCGTTCTACTCATTGGCCAAAATCTGCTTCCTATTCCTCCAGCCATAATGGCTACATAATGATGTTTGTTTTGCATACTTGTCTTTGATTTATAAAATCCCCTCTTTCATTAAGTCATGTATATGAATCATCCCTACAAAAGTATTTCCTTGTGCTACAATTAATTGACTAATATCTTTTTGTTCCATCAAGGCTAAGGCTTCTACTGCTAGTGCCTCTGGCGCAATGGTAATAGGGCCTGCGTGAAATATAGTAGCAGCTGTTAAGTCTTGAATGGTTGAATAATTTTCTAGCATTCTACGAATATCTCCATCGGTGATAATACCTAAAACTTTTTCATTTTCATCTATTACCACGGCGGCGCCTAATCTGTTTTTTGAAATAACGAGTATCACTTCTTTTAAAGAGGTACTTGCTTTTACAGATGGCTTTGGATTTACTTGCGCCATTTGACCGGCAGTAAGTGTCAATCTCTTTCCTAAATTTCCTCCAGGATGAAATTTTGCAAAATCACTAGCCTTTATTTTTTTCAATTCCATTAAACACATAGCTATTGCATCTCCCATTGCCATTTGTGCAGTGGTAGAAGAAGTAGGTGCTAAATTATGTGCACAGGCTTCTTTATCTACAGTGGTGTTGATTACCCATTTTGCATGGCTTGCTAAATAACTTTCTGTATTACCTACCATGGCAATAATGGAATTACCAAAGCTATTGATAAGTTGAACTAAATTTTTTATTTCAGGACTCTCTCCACTTTTGCTAATAATTAAAACAAGGTCTTGCTTATTAATCATACCAGAGTCGCCATGAATGGCATCGGCTGCATGTAGAAATAAAGCGGGGGTTCCAGTAGAGTTACAAGTGGCTACTATTTTTTGAGCAATGATGGCGCTTTTTCCTATGCCACTCACGACTAATCTTCCTTCTGTAGTATAAATAGCTTTAACCGCTTCTATAAAAGGGGTATCAATAAATTTTTGTAAGCCAGTAATGGCTGCCGCTTCAATTTCTAGCGTTCTTTGAGCAATAGCGGTTATTTGTTTATCCATATGCGGTTTAAGAATCAGCAAAGTTAACGTTTCAGGCATATTCATCCCTATTTTTAAAAAATCCTTAAAAAAAAGTTTTTTAGCAAAAAAATGAAGGGAGTTGAGTAATAGTGAATTAAATTCGTTAACTTATATAGCTATTTTACACCGAAATAGCTGATTTTAAGATAATTACAGATGGCGACCACCAAAAAAGCAATAAAGAAAGCTCCTATTACTAAGGCTAAGAATAATTCAGTTAGCCGTGCCGTATTACTAAAGGCATTAGAGGAACAATTTGGATTCAAGGAGTTTAAGGGTACCCAAGAGAAGGCCATTGTCTCCTTATTGAGTGGTCGGGATACTTTTGTGATTATGCCAACAGGGGGCGGTAAAAGTTTATGCTATCAATTACCTGCCTTAATGCTACCTGGTTGTGCCATAGTGGTATCGCCTTTGATAGCCTTGATGAAAAACCAAGTAGATCTTGTGCGTGGCTATAGTGAAAAAGATGAAGTGGCCCATTTCCTTAACTCCTCTTTAAATAAAGGACAAATTAAAGTGGTGAAAGACGACTTACTAAGTGGTAAAACTAAATTATTATATGTAGCGCCTGAAACCTTAACGAAGCAAGAAAACCTAGATTTTTTTAGCGATTTAAATGTTTCCTTTTTTGCAGTAGATGAAGCGCATTGTATTTCAGAGTGGGGACATGATTTCAGACCAGAGTATAGAAGACTCAAAGAAATGATGGAAGAGATTGATGCCACTGTGCCCATTATTGCCTTAACCGCTACCGCTACGCCTAAAGTGCAAAGCGACATTGTTAAAAATTTATCTCTCCGAGATCCTGAAGTTTTAATTTCTTCTTTTAACAGAGCCAACCTTTATTATGAAGTGCAGCCTAAACTAAAAAAAGAAGTTACTATTAAAAGTATTGTAAGATATATATCACAACATAAAGGCAAGAGCGGTATTATATATACGCTCAATAGAAAGACCACTGAAGAACTAGCCGATTTATTAATTGCGAATAAAATTAAAGCAGTTGCTTATCATGCAGGGCTAGATCAAAAATTAAGAGCCAACAGGCAGGACCAATTTTTAAACGAAGATGTACAAGTTATTGTGGCTACCATTGCCTTTGGTATGGGTATTGATAAGCCAGATATTCGTTATGTAATTCATTATAATATTCCTAAGTCTATTGAAAATTATTACCAAGAAACGGGTCGTGCAGGTAGAGATGGACTAGAAGGGAATTGTATTTTATATTATTCTCATAAAGACGTTTCTAAGCTAGAACATTTTTTAAGAGATAAGCCTTTGAGTGAAAGAGAAGTGGGGGCGCAGTTAATTGATGAAACAGTAGCCTTTGCAGAAAGTGGTGCTTGTCGTAGAAGAAGTCTATTACATTATTTTGGAGAAAGTTGGGAAGATAAGAATTGTGGCAAATGCGATAATTGCTTACATCCCAAAGAAAGAATTGAAGCTAAAACACAGTTGGTTCAATTATTAAAAGTGATTGAAGCATTGAATGAGCGTTTTGTAGCGGATTATGTAATACAAGTAATCATGGGTGATTATACGCCTCAGTTAGGCTTGTACAGACATGAAAAATTACCCGAATTTGGCACAGGAAAAGACCAGGATTCTTTATTTTGGAATAGTTTAGTGAGACAGGCCATGCTTGAAACCTTAATCGAAAAAGATATAGAAGAATATGGCTTACTAAAATTAACAGATAAGGGTAAGAAGTATTTAAAAAAACCAACCAGCTTTACATTTGTTTTAAACAATGTTTTCGCTGATGCTGGTGCTGATGATGATGATGCAGATGGCCCAGAATCCGCAGGCGCTACCGATGAAGTCTTGTTTGAAATGCTAAAGGATCTACGTCAAAAAGAAGCTAAAAAAATAAGTCTACCTCCCTTTGTTATTTTCTTAGAGACTTCTTTACAAGACATGGCTACACTGTATCCTACGAGTATTGAGGAATTAGATAGATGCCAAGGGGTAAGCAAGGGAAAGGCTATTAAATATGGCAAGCCCTTTGTGGCTATGATTGAAAAATATGTTACTGAAAATAATATTGAGAAGCCCGATGATTTTGTAATGAAGTCGGTGGCCAATAAGTTCAATCATAAAATTTACATTATTCAAAATGTAGATAAAAAAATTCCATTAGAAACCATTGCAAAAAATAAGGATTTGAAATTAGAAGCTTTATTAGAAGAAATGGAAACCATTGCCGCTAGTGGTACTAAATTAAATTTAGATTATGCCATTGATGAATGGCTAGATGAATATGATCAAGAAGAAATTTTAGAATATTTCAAAAACTGTGAAACCTCTTCACTTCAAATTGCGCAAGAAGAATTAAGTGAAAATAATTATTCTTGGGAGCAATTAAAAATAATGCGCATCAAGTTTTTAAGTGTGGTTGGAAATTAATGCGTGAACTCGTTGCCTGCAGTTAAATAACTATTTACCCTTTCGGCTACATTTTTTCTTACACTCATGTAATAAAAATTATAATCGACAATGTGATAATTTTCAGTCTTGTATAAAAAGCTGCCCAAAAAATGCGGCTTTTCTGTCCATAAAACACCTTTATGGTTCTTAGCGCCTACTACATTAGGGGTTATCTTATTAAAATTATACAATACAGCACCTGTGTTTTGAAACCTGTCTACACTGGGAATAGTATTTGTCCAAGAAAGTGGGTTGGTGACTATGGCTGTAAATTTTTCCTTCTCCACAAACTCAGTCACATAGCCTTCATGAAAGGTTCTCCAAGAACAAATACAGCCTGTTGCATTAGGTGTTTCACAGGCTTTCAGTGTTGTATAAATGGCAGGGTCCACTGGCATACCTACTAAATAAGCGGCTACTAATTTTTTACTTAAGGGCTTGCCATCAAAAAATTCTTTTAGTAATCTAATGCCATGAGTAGAACCTTGACTATGAGAAGCAATTATAATGGGTCTTCCATTATTGTAATGCTCCATATAATATTCAAAAGATTTTTTTACATCTTGGTAGGCTAATTCAAAAGCAGCCATTGCATAACCCGTATCTATTTTATTATTGGGTGTGTAAGATTTAATATGTGCTTGACGATACCTTGGTGCAAATATTCTGCCCGCTTCATTGAATATACTTGCTTGATTAAGTATAACATAATAATCTGTTTTAAGATTCGTCTTATAATCATCGAAAGAAGCAGTCCATCCATAAGGTCTGGTGCTATCTAAATAAGTGGTGGGGTGTATAAAAAATACATCTACTTTATCATTAGGACTATAACTAACTTTCAGTGGAGCAGGCACACTATCGGAAGGGTCGTGTTTGTCTGGATGGGCAGCCCAGTATTGCAAATTGCTATAGTCAGGAACCTCTTGGTATTTTTGCTGAGCGTAAACAGGTTCCAATTTGGCATAATTGCTATTCGAACAACTACTCAAAATAAACAAAGCGATAAAGGGTAAAAAGGCTTTCATAGTAAATCTATTATTGGACTTATTCAATATAAGATGCAAAGGTATAAAATGTAATTAACTTGAATCAAGTAAAATTGACTTGACTAAATGATAATCATCAGCTCTTTACTAAGACAATAGATTTAGCATTTTGTTTAATGATAATTGGGTTAAATACCCTAAAAATTAATTATTTTTAGGGTATGAGTACTTACTATTTGAAATCACTTATTTGAAATTATTACGCCATATCCCCTTTCTGACTGCTGTGTTAAAGCATAGTATTAGCGCTTTTGGCGGTCCACAAGTGCATTTAGGCCTCATGCAACAGCGCTTTGTAGAAAAGCGCAAGGATATTACTAGTGAGGAGCTCATGGAATACAATGCTTTTTGTCAATTGCTTCCAGGTGCATCCTCTACGCAAACTATTATTTTAGTGGCTTTTAAAAGAGGGGGAACGCCACTTGCTTTTTTAACCTTACTCGTTTGGATTTTACCTGCTACTTTTTTAATGTGCTTGGTAGCCATTGCTTACAACTATTTTGATATGAGAGCGGGGCTTCAAAGTTTTATATTAATACAACCCATGGCTATTGGATTTATTGTGAGTGCCACCATTGTATTATACAAAAAAGCAATTAACAGTCTTATCACTAAAATTATTTTTATATCAACGGCTGTTTTTATTTTTTTAACTTTTAAATCTCCTTGGGCTATTCCTGTTGTCATAATTCTTGCAGGTATCGTAACTAACTTTAGTCAAAAAAGAATTCCCAACGATGGAGCGGCGCCCAAAACCCTTAAATGGGGTGCCTTATTTATTTTTATATTTTTATTTTTAGCGGCGGGTATTATATCGGAAGAAGCTACCAGAAAAAATTGGGAGCAACATAAAATTATCAATTTATTTGAAAGTAATTATCGCTTTGGAAGCTTTGTATTTGGAGGTGGGGATGTATTAATTCCAATGATGTATGAGCAGTATGTGGCAAGACCCAATTCAGATCGGGTGAAGAAAAATAAAAGAGATGTATTAAAAATTTCCGGTGAATCTTTTTTAATGGGTGCGGGTATGGTTAGAGCCATGCCTGGTCCAGTGTTCTCCGTGGCTAGTTATACCAGTGTGATGGCTCTAAAAGAAAAATCAATGCCCACGCAAATAATGGGCGCTATCATGGGAAGCCTTGCCATTTTTTTACCCAGTTTTTTAATTGTTTTATTCTTTTTTCCTATCTGGCAAAATTTAAAAAAGTATGCTATTTTTTATAGGTCTTTGGAGGGCATCTATGCAGCTGTAGTGGGCGTTATGCTTGGGGCTACGCTTCATTTAATAGGAGGCATTTCCCTTAAAATAGAGTACTACTCTTCACTTAGTTTTTATACCTATATTTTTGTTTTCCTCGCAAGTACCTATTTAATTTATAATCAAAAAATAGCAGCGCAGTGGGTTGTTTTATCTACTATCGCCCTTGGCTTTTTACTTACTTTTCTAAATACCAATTGGCCTTTTTAATAAAAAGGTAAAAACCTGTTAATTATAAAGTAAAACGCAGTTATGTAAACTTGTCTTACTAATATTGCACACGCTATGAACGCTAAGTTTAAATATATCATTATTTTCTTGCTTTTT
>CAITGN010000328.1:0-4581 GCA_903891965.1 uncultured Bacteroidota bacterium | reverse complement strand
GCAATTCTACCATCGCCCGCTGTTGGTGCTAAAGAAGCAGGTAAGCCTAAAGTTGAATCAATTGCTTGGTACACGTTATTTGTTGAAGTAACGGTAGTGAAAATTGGATTCGTACTTACAGCATCAAAGTTAAAAGTAGATTTTTTTGTAAGGTCTACTAAATTTGCAGCAGCTAATGCATCGCTATATTTTCCTGAAAATGCAGCGTATCTTGCTTTTAATGCATATAATGTATTTAAATAGTCAAGACCTGCAATAGCATCAGAGCTATAACTTGCACTAATTGGATTGGCTTTCACTGTGTTAATAGCATTGTCTAAAACAGCAATAGCTCTTGCGTAACCCACCATTCTATCTGAGAAGGTTACATTTACGCCAATGCTATCTGGAACTTTTTCCCATAACATTGATAAATTACCCATTGCCAATGCTTTTAAAATAGAAGCATGTGCAATAAGGCCACTTGCATAGGCTTTGTCATTTAAAGATGCTGCAGCTTTAATTACTGAGTTAGCATCATAAATTACTTTATTAGCGTTTGTCCAAGCATTCGCTAAAACAGTATTAGTGGCATCTACAGAAGTACCACCTTTACTAAATTGGAACTCTGCGGTATTACCAGAGTTCATTAAGATCACTTCGTTGGTTGCAAAAGCGTTGGTAGTTACCACGCTATATATTACAGAAGCACCGCCTAATGAATAGGTTCTTTGGTTACCGATATTAACACCTACTAAACCTCTAGACGAACTAAATACTTGGTCGGTCGTAGGAGCATTAGGGTTAACGAAATCTTTCTTACAGCTTGTAAGGGAAATGATCCCCAGCAAGAAAGTGGTTTGTATGATATATTGAATCTTTTTCATGTCAATTATTTTTTTTAATGAAGATTTAGAAATCAGCTTTTATTCCAAAACTGAATGTACGTGGGATAGGTGTAGATCCAAAGTCAATACCTCTTAATATTGTACTTTGACCAGCAGCATTTACTTCTGGATCGTATCCTTTGTAATCATCCCAAGAGATTAGATTTCTTCCACTAAAGTTGATGCTTAAATTATTAGCAAAGGCTACCTTGCCTAAATTATAGCTTAAAGACAATTCACGTAATTTAACGTAGTCTCCTTTATCAACTCTCCATTCTTCAATGGCGTAAACCCCGGTAATGAAGCCTCTAGGAATGGTTCCTCTTTGTTCTTGTTCTGCTACTTTACCGTTACCTACACCTTGACGAGTTCTAAAATCTGCGTTAAATACATCTACTCCTTTTACGAAATCAACTTGCGCTCTTAATGATAACTTCTTATAAGTTACTTCATTGACGATGCTACCAGTGAAATCAGGATTAGGGTTACCAATTACTTTTCTAAGCACAGTTCCTGAAGGTAAGCCATTGGCATCCTTAGATTCTGTTGGATTGGTTACAGTAGTTTGTGTTCCTTTTGCTGTTTGTGGAATACCTGCTGTATTAGTTAAGTAAGAACCATCTGCGTTTCTAGAAAAATAAGTTCCGTAGAATACGCCAATAGGTTGACCTTCAATAATAGCAATAGGGGCTCCCGCATTGGTACTTAATAAAGTTAAGGCTTGACCAATCTTTAAAGCTTTGTTTTCATTGTGGTTATAAATGGTTGTCATTTCCCATTTCAAATTTTTTGTTTGAACAGGTGTTAAACTTAACATTAATTCATATCCTTTGTTTTCTAATGAACCAAAGTTGTCAAGTACGCTAGAGAAACCATTGGTAGGAGACAATTGTCTGTTAATTAATAAATCAGTTACTTTTTTATTGTAAATGTTTACTGTTAAACCAACTCTATTGTTAAATGCACCTAAGTCAAGACCAAATTCTGTTTCTTCTTGTCTTTCTGGTTTTACATTTTCATTAGCAAGTGTAGAGCTTGAGTTTAAAGCGCTACGCCCTAAGAATGAATTAGAACTGTAAGAATTGAATCTTGAATAAGCGCCAATACCTGTTAAGTTTCCACTTTCACCATAGGCAGCTCTTACTTTAAATAAGTCAATCACTTTTGAAATACCTAAATTATTCCAAGTATCTGTGCTAGACACTACAAAACTCAAACTTCCTTTCTTATAAGTTTGGTTGCGTTGGTTTGCACCAAATACACTTGAACCATCTTTTCTAATGGCGCCTGTTAAGAATAAGTAGTTTCTGTATTTAAAGTTTTGTTGGATATAAGTACCAGATACTGAAATTTCACTTCTATCATCTACACCAGGTAAAATAGTACTAGCACCATTTACTGTTTGAATAAAAGGAGCAAATCCTCTTCCTTGGTATAAGATGTAATTATTTTTCTCGTATTGTTGAGAAAAACCTACTTGTGTAGTTGAATTGATATCGCGTGTGATGTCAATATTGTAGTTGGCATTTAAATCATGGTTAATTTGGAAGAAACTATTGCTTGCAGCACTAGCATAACCATTTTGAGTAGGATCTAAAGTAGCACCACCTCCGTAAAATCCTGTACTTGCGTTGTAAGAATAAGGAGGGATATAAGTAGTACCATTTTGAGAGTAGTTATCTACACCCATTAAGTAATCAACAGATAAATGTTTGATGGGTTTTAACTTAATACCAAAATTAGAGATAACTCTGTTTGTTGCTTGTTTTTGCTTAATATCTTCCATAACAGAAACAGGGTTTACTCTACCTCTTTCACCAATGGCTTTTAAGTTACCATTTGCATCTCTTTCCCATATATTATGGAAGTTACCGATAATGGTAATAGAGTTAGTAGGAGAGAAGAATGATTGGCCATCTGGTTTTTCATTCGCAGCTGAATTAGTGTAGTTAATACCTAAGTTCATGCTCATCCATTTGTTCACTGTTTGGTCAATATTGGTTCTAAAACTAAATCTTTGGAAATCGGTATTGTTAATGATACCTTGATTAAAGAAATAAGATCCACCAAAATAGTATTTAGTTTTATCTGTACCACCGCTTATTGAAATAGTATTGTCTGTTCCAGCAGCTGTTCTAAAAATATAATCTTGATAATCATATCTTGTAACATTAGTAGTGGTAGTAGCTAATGGAGCAGTAATGATGTCTTGTGTTAATGCACCCACACCATCAGTAGGACCACCAAATTTGGTAGGTGATTGGTTAACTTCTAATTTTTTTCTTAAAGCACTATTTATATAGCTTGAAGAAAAGCTAACTTTTGCAGCACCTGTCTTACCTCTTTTTGTAAAAATTTGAATTACACCCGCATTCGCTCTACTACCATAAGTAGCAGCGGCAGCAGCACCATTTAAAACCTCAATATGGTCAATATCGGCAGGGTTAATATCTACCATTCTGTTTTGACCAATACTTCCTACGAAGTTGTTACCATCATAGTTGCCTGATGTATTGGTAACTCTGTTAGTAGCATTGTTAATGATAACTCCATCAACAATGTATAATGGTTCTGAAGAAGAAAGTACTGAGCTAGTACCTCTTAATCTTACAGAAACTCCACCTGCAGGATCACCACTGTTTTGGCTAATTTGAGCACCTGCTGTTTTTCCTTGTAGGGCAGCCAGTACATTAGAAGAACCGCTTCTGCTAAGTTCATCTGCAGATACAGTGCTAACATAACTACCTAATTGTCTTTTAGTAGTTCCAGCAGAAGTACCTGTAACGACTACTTCGTCTAATTTTGAATATTGTTCTACTAGAACAATATTGATATTCTTAGTATTACCCTTGGTATCTACTGTAATATCTTGACTTTTAAATCCAACGCCCGATGCATTTAATGTAATCACACCATTGGCATTCTGTGTAATAGAGAAATTACCATTATTATCAGTATTGGCGCCTTTATTGGTGCCTTTGATAACAATAGATATTCCCTCAATAGCACTATTGTCTTTTTGGTTCGTAACCTTTCCGCTAATTACAACTTGTGCAAAGCTGGTAATGGTTATACCTGACAACAGTACTAAAACCATCATAAGCCTGTTTAAATAAGGCTTTTTTGTTTTTTGTAGTTTCATAACTGTGTTTTAATTATTAATAGATGAGAATTTCATGTTTTTTATAGGGATCCAATAGGGGGTCATTGGGATCTAATTCTGTAATTAAAATATCAATGTCTTTTAAGTCAGCCACTTTTATTTTTTGTTGAGAATTTAACTTTTCAGAAATACCAATACAGATTACTTTTTTAGAAGCCTTTATCATTGCTTTTTTTATTTGAACTACTTCCCAATCGTTTTCACTTAAGCCAAACTGTGTGTCTAAGGAGTTAATTCCAAGAATACATAAATCGGCTTGAATAGATTCAATGGCTTGCACAGCATTGGCTCCTGTTGTAAGCATAGAGTCTTTAGAAACTTTATCACCAATCATGACCACTTCAATACTTGGATGATGGGAGAACTCAATGGCGGCATTTAAACTACAAGTAAAAAAACTAGCATTCAAATTCGGGTCTAATGCTTTTGCAAATTCAATCATAGAAGTACCACCAGAAGTTAAAATATACATACCACTTTGAACAAGTGCTGCTGCCTTTTTCGCAATGATATTTTTATTTTCAATCTCATAGACCATCTCTCTGTCAAATG
>CAITGN010000327.1:0-7655 GCA_903891965.1 uncultured Bacteroidota bacterium | reverse complement strand
GAATACGATTATTTTCAGCCCACTCAATTAACCTACACGCTAGAAACAAAGGCTATCAACAATTTATATTTCGCAGGGCAAATCAATGGAACCACAGGATATGAAGAGGCCGCTTGCCAAGGTATTATGGCGGGTATAAATGCGCATTTAAAAATTAATGAAAAAGAGCCACTTATCTTAAAAAGATCTGACGCCTATATTGGTGTTTTAATAGACGATCTTATAAGCAAGGGCACTAACGAACCCTATAGAATGTTCACCTCTAGGGCGGAGTTCAGAACCTTATTAAGACAAGACAATGCTGATTTAAGATTAACAGAACTAAGTCATAAACTTGGTTTTGCAAGTGCAGATAGATTACGCAAGGTAGAAGAAAAAACCAACGAGGTGGCCAATATAAAAACAATACTTTCTAATCAAACTATTATACCAGAAGAGGTGAATGGTTTTTTAACCAGTATTGATTCGATGGTAATTACAGAAAAACAAAAAGCTTCGAAACTCTTGCTACGACCGAATATTAGCCTTAACCAAGTAATAGATAACTGTGCGGAATTAAAAGAAAAATTAGTAGATAAAGAGATAGATCATTTAGAACAAGCTGAAATACAAATTAAGTACGAGCGTTATATAGAGAAAGAAAAAGAAATTGTGGATCGTATGTTAACGCTTGAAAATAAAATGATTCCGGATAATTTTGATTACGATAAATTGTCAGCCCTCTCTATTGAAGCGCTGCAAAAATTCAAAAAAATTCGTCCTCTTACTATTGGGCAGGCTAGTCGTATTAGTGGTGTCAACCCTAGCGATATTCAAATACTCATGGTATTTATTGGACGCTAATTACCCGTTCAATTGTTCAAATAACCATCGGTTCCCGCTCATAAAAAAACTTCCATTCCCCGTTTTTTCACAAATTCTTTTTAGTAGCTTTAGTATCTTTCTTTACAACTAAAATAAGAATCACATGAAGCGAATTTATGTATGGGCCTTGCTTATGTGCACAGCAGTTTCTGCCATCGCACAGGAGTCTTTCCCAATCAATGGAATTAGAGATATTCGTACAGGCTTATATGCTTTTACGAATGCCACTATTGTTCAAAATGAAAAAACCAAGCTTGAAAAAGCAACCCTATTAATTAAACAAGGAAAAATTATTGCAGTAGGTACTAGCGTTGCTATACCAAAAGATGCAGTAGTGGTAAACTGTGAGGGTAAATTTATATATCCTTCTTTTGTGGACCCCTTCACCGATTATGGTGCGGGTCAAGCAAAAAGACCAGCAGGCGCTTTCAATTATGGAGGTCCTGGACAATTCTTATCTAATAAGCCAGGTGCATATAACTGGAATCAAGCTATTAAACCAGAAGTAAATGCTTCAGATGTATTTGATACAGACGAAGCGGCTGCAAAAAATTATAGAGCCAACGGATTTGGCGCCGTATTCACACACGTAAAAGATGGTATTGCTAGAGGAACGGGTGCAGTAGTAACACTTGCTATTGAAAATAATAATCAAGCCTTTCTTAAAACAAAGGCCGCAGCGGTTTATTCTTTTGAAAAAGGTTCTTCTACACAATCTTATCCTTCTAGCTTAATGGGAAGCATTGCCTTATTGCGTCAAACTTATTTAGATGCAAAATGGTATCAAACAAAACCCGCAGGTGAAGGCACTAATCTTTCTTTAGAGGCTTGGAACAATGCTCAAAACATTCCTCAAATTTTTGCTGCTGATGATAAGTGGAGTACAGTTCGTGCAGACAGATTAGGAGATGAGTTTGGTGTACAATATATTATAAAAGGTGGTGACAATGGTTATCAAAGAATTGATGAGATAGTAAAAACCAAGGCTAGCTATATATTAAATGTAGACTTTCCAGAAGCGATGGATGTGGAAGATCCGAACGATGCACGTTTTGTTTCTTTAGCAGATATGAAACATTGGGAATTAGCGCCAACGAATTTAGCGGCGTTTGAAAAAGCAAATGTGCCTTTTAGTATTAGTAGTAGCGATTTAAAAGATAGCAAAACATTTTTAGCCAATCTTAGAAAAGCCATTCGTAATGGTTTATCAGAAACTAAGGCTTTAGAGGCATTGACTAAAACACCAGCTACTATGTTGGGCGTTTATGATCAAGTAGGTTCTTTAGAAACTGGTAAGTTGGCTAATTTTATTATTACTACAGAACCTGTATTTTCAAGCAGCGCAAAAATTATTGAGAACTGGGTGCAAGGAAATAAATATGAAGTAGCAGCAAGCGAGTGGAATAACTATGCGGGTAAATACAAATTAACTTTAAATGTAGGAGGCACTAATACTGACTATAATTTAGAAATTAAAAAAGATTTATCTGCCTCTATTATTGGCAGCGATACTTTAACTGCAAAAGTTTCTATCAATGAATCTTTGGTCAAAATTTCTTTTCCGAATAAAAAAGGAAGGGGTGCAGAACAAATAAGATTAGGGGGCGCCATTGTAGGTGCTAACTGGTCTGGTGTTGGTACCGATCCTTCGGGAAACAAAAACACGTGGACCGCATCTTTAGTGGGTTCTATGACAAGCAGTGCCGATACTAAGAAAAATACGGATACTTTAAAACCACTTGCAAAAGTAACTTTCCCATTTGCAGGTTTTGGTAATGAGAAAATACCTAGTCAAGAAACTATCTTAATTAAAAACGCAACCGTTTGGACAAACGAGAAAGAAGGTGTTTTAAACAATACCGATGTCTTATTAAAGAATGGTAAAATTGCTAAAATAGGTAAAGATATTACTGAAGCAGGTGCAAGAGTCATTGATGGTACAGGCAAACACTTAAGCGCTGGTATTATTGATGAACACTCGCATATTGCTGCTTTATCAATTAATGAAGGCGCACAGTCTGTTACTAGTGAAGTGCGTATTGCTGATAACTTAAATCCTGAAGACATTAATATATACCGTCAATTAAGCGGTGGTGTTACTTCATCACATATTTTACATGGTTCTGCGAACACAGTAGGTGGTCAAACACAATTAATTAAACTTCGTTGGGGTGCTAACGACCAAGATTTAAAATTTGCAGGATCCGATCCTTTTATCAAATTCGCCTTGGGTGAAAACGTAAAAAGAACAACCAGCACAAACAATAACCGCTTCCCCGATACAAGAATGGGTGTAGAAGAAGTATTGAACGACGCTTTTGATAGAGCGGTAGATTATGAAAAAGCAATGAAAGAAAATCCGAATACTAGAAGAGACCTTGAACTAGACGCACTTGTAGAAATATTAAATAAAAAGCGTTTTATTACTTGTCACTCTTATGTACAACCTGAGATTACTTATATGATGCGCGTTGCGGATAAATATAATTTTACAGTGAACACCTTCACGCATATATTAGAAGGATATAAAGTGGCCGATAAAATGAAAAAGCATGGTTCAACCGCTTCTACATTCTCTGATTGGTTTATGTATAAAACAGAGGTACAAGATGCCACTGGTTATAATGCAGCCATCATGCAAAAAGTAGGCTTAAATGTTTGTATTAATTCTGATGATGCTGAAATGGCTAGAAGATTAAATCAAGAAGCAGCTAAAGTAGTTAAATACGGTGGTGTCTCTGAACAAGAGGCCTTTAAAATGGTAACCTTGAATCCGGCAAAAGCATTACATGTTGCAGATAAAGTGGGTAGCATTAAAACCGGAAAAGATGCAGACGTTGTTTTATGGTCAGATAATCCTTTAAGTATTTATGCGAAATCTTTATACACCATCGTTGATGGAACAATTTATTTTGATAGAGAAAAAGATGCAACAATGCATAAAGAAGTAGCTGCAGAAAGAACACGCTTAACACAAAAAATGTTGGGCGAGAAAAAGGCAGGTGGTGCTACAAGACCCGCTACACCAAGCTATCAAGTGCTTTTGAATTGTGGCGATCATGAACACGCAGATGAAATGGTTACTATTTACGAAACTCAAAAAGATTAAACTATGCAAAAGAAATATACCACCTTATTGTTAGTATCTCTTGCGCTTTTACAATTAAAAGCAAGCGCTCAGGAAACGGTGTATCCTGTCGGTCCGCAAGCAGGTCCTATTGTTATTACACATGCTACCGTGCATATCGGTAACGGAACCGTCTTAACCGACGCGTCCGTGTCATTTGATAAAGGAAAAATTACGGGCGTAGGCGCATCTGTGTCTACTACAGGCGCTACTGTTATTGATGCAACGGGTAAACAGGTCTATCCTGGATTAATTGTTCCATTATCAAGCCTTGGTTTAAAAGAAATTAATAGTGGTGTGCGAGGCAGCAACGATTTTCAAGAAATTGGAGAAAACAACGCCAGCATTAGAACCATTGTTTCTTATAATACCGATTCTAAAGTTATTAATGTACTACGCGCAAATGGTGTGCTGCTTGCACATGTGGCGCCGATGGGAGAACTTATTGAAGGTAGTTCTAGCGTAGTTCAATTAGACGCATGGAATTATGAAGACGCCGCTTACAAATTAGATAATGGAATTTTTATAAACATGCCAACGCTTATCCCAAGAAGAGGTGGTCGTAGTGGTTTCATGCGTCAGGCCGCCGCAGATCCAGTGAAAGAAGCGATGGATAAAATTGAAACTATTAAAACCTTCTTTACAGAAGCGCGTGCTTATTTACAAGAAAAAAATCATGCAGAAAATAATTTAAAGTTTGAGGCGGTTCGTGGACTATTCACTGGCAAACAAAAATTATATGTTCGCGCCAACGAGGTAAAGCAAATGTTATTGGCTATTGATTTAGGAAAAACATTTGGATTTAATATGGTCATTGTAGGAGCTGCTGAAAGTTTACAAATAGCATCCATTTTAGTAGATAATAATATTCCTGTTATTTTAGACAACGAACACCAATTACCTACAACAGAAGATGACGATATTGATCAAATGTATAAACTACCTGCTCAACTAAAAAAAGCAGGTGTTTTATTTGCCATCAACGATGCCAACGATCAAAGCAAGCAGCGTAATATTAGCTTCAACGCGGGTACTGCTGCAGCTTATGGCTTAGATAAAGAAGAGGCATTAAGCGCTATCACCCTTAATACTGCTAAAATATTAGGCATTGACGATATCACGGGATCTATCGAAACCGGAAAAGATGCCAATATAATTATTAGCGATGGCGATATCCTAGATATGAGAGGCAATCAGGTGACCAAGGCCTTTATTCAAGGACGCGATATTTCTTTGGATAATAAACAAAAACAAATGTATGAGCGCTATAAGCATAAATACAAGATTAACTAATTAACAGTTTATCCTGTTATTGAAAGAACCTCTCTATCACAAATGTGGTGGGGAGGTTTTTTTTGTTAACTTAGCGCCATGCCAAAAAAGCTATTTTTATTAGATGCATTAGCATTAATTTACCGCGCTTATTATGCGCTTATTCGCACACCTAGAATTACTACAACGGGTATTAATACCAACGCGCAGTTTGGTTTTACCAACACGCTTTTAGAAATTATTAGAAAAGAAAACCCAACGCATATTGCGGTTTGTTTTGATACACATGCTCCTACGGAAAGACATACCGATTTCACCGATTATAAAGCCAACAGACAAGAGGCGCCCGAAGATTTATTAGATTCATTACCCCATATTAAAGCCATCATTGAGGGTTTTAATATTCCCGTTATTGAATATGATGGATATGAGGCCGATGATATTATTGGAACTCTGGCCTGGCAGGCTGCCGATAAAGGATATGAAGTGTATATGGTAACACCCGATAAAGATTATGGACAACTATTGGTAAAACCCAATGTATATATATGGAAGCCCCCTGCATTTGGTAATAAAGAAGAGATTGTAGATGCGAAAAAGATTTGTGAGAAGTGGGATATCGCAAGAGTAGAACAAGTGGTTGATATGTTAGGCTTAATGGGAGACGCTTCAGATAATATTCCAGGCATTCCGGGTGTGGGTGAAAAAACTGCAGCTAAGCTTTTAAAATTATATGACACGCTAGAGGGTGTACTAGATAACGCCGATAAAATTACCGGGTCCATGGGGGAGAAAGTGCGTGCAGGAAAAAAATCGGCCATTATGAGTAAAAAGCTGGCCACCATTATTACCAATGTGCCGGTTAGTTTTCATGAGGAAGATTTTAGATTAAAAGAAAAAAATAAATCAGCTTTAGCTGAAATTTTTAATGAGCTAGAATTTAAAACCTTAGGTAAAAGAATTTTAGGCGAAGACTTCTCAGTAAGTGGTGGTGCGGGTGCCATTGAAGTGGCTGCTGCTAAACAAGAACAAACAGACTTGTTTGGCAATACAGTAAATGTAAAAACAAAAAATAAAAAGGGGGCGGGTAAAAATAATACAACCTTTAATGAAGAAGATAATCTAGAGGATAGTGGGCTCAATAATAAAGTAGATGATGAAAACTTTGAAGAATTAGGCGACGAAGATTTGCCAGTTGAATTAGTAGTAAACAAGAACAGCGCCAATACGCCACATACTTATAAAGCAGTGGAGGGTAAGGAAAACATTCAGGCCTTAGTGAAAGAATTACTTTTACAAAAAGAGGTTTGTATTGACACGGAAACAACAGGCATTAATGCCAATGATGTGGAACTAGTCGGTTTGAGTTTTTCTTATAAAGAACATGAAGGATTTTATATTCCTATAGCAAACGAGGCGGAGGCTAAAAAAACATTGGCATTGTTTGAACCCTTGTTTAAAAACAAAGACATTCTTTGGATTGGACAAAACTTAAAATATGATTTTTTAGTCTTGAAGTGGTATGGTGTGGAACTATTGGGTAAAACATTTGATACCATGCTAGCACACTATGTGATCGAGCCAGAAGGCAGGCGCAGTATGGATTTGCTAAGTGCACAGTTTTTGGGTTACGAGCCTATTTCTATTACCACGCTTATTGGTAAGAAAGGAAAAAATCAGGGCACTATGCGCGATGCTCCTCTGGACCAGGTAACAGAATATGCCGCAGAAGATGCCGATATAACTTTTCAATTAAAAAATTGTTTTACGCCTTTAATTAAAAAACGCGGCGTAGAAAAAGTGTTTAATGAAGTAGAAAACCCACTGGTGCGTGTTTTAGTTGATATGGAATATGAGGGTGTGAAAGTAGATATAGATTTTTTAAATGAATACAGTAAGGTCTTAGAAGTTGATGCTAAGATTAGTGAAGAGCGTGTTTATGAGCAAGCGGGTGTTCGTTTTAATTTAGCCTCTCCTAAACAATTAGGAGAAGTGCTATTTGATATTTTAAAACTAGACGCTAAGGCAAAAAAAACCAAAACCGGTCAATACGCAACAGGAGAAGATGTTTTACAAAAAATGGCGGCCAAGCATAAAATTGTGGACGACATTTTAAACTTTAGAGAGTTAACAAAATTAAAATCTACCTATGTCGATTCATTTTCGGAATTAATTAATCCAAAAACCGGCCGCGTGCATACTAGCTATGCGCAAGCAGTAGCGGTTACGGGAAGATTAAGTAGCACGAATCCGAACTTACAAAACATACCTATTAGAACCGAGCGTGGTAGAGAAATTAGAAAGGCCTTTATTCCTCGTGAGAAGGGTCGTGTACTAGTAAGCGCCGATTATTCTCAAATAGAATTAAGAATTGTTGCGGCAATTAGTGGTG
>CAITGN010000326.1:0-2127 GCA_903891965.1 uncultured Bacteroidota bacterium | reverse complement strand
GTTCCATCTGTACGAACTTGATCTAAGCTTCTAATAGTTGGGTAAGCATAAATGTGTCCAATTGGCTTACCAGCTACTAATACTACGTTCGTAGAACCAGCAGAAGAAGTCAAAGGAATAGTTGCTCCACCAGAGATAGCATCTATCATAGAAACTTGCGTTCCGTAGTTAGTTGTTAAATCCCAAGTTAAATTCTTAGAAGAGAAAATTGGCATATTTAATGAGAACTGAGTACCATGTGAACTCATGTCAATAGCGTTATCTAAGATTCCACTTGCACCAGTTGATAAAGGAACTGCAATGCTATAAATAACATTAGCAGAACTTCTTTTCCAATAAGTGAATGATCCGTTGATAGACTTTAACCAATTTGAATTACTATTTGTATTTAAAGTGAAGTCTGTACCAAATTCAGTCTCTTTAGATACCTCAACATTTAAGTCTGGGTTTCTTGAAGGATTAGAGAAAGCATAAGTTACATTGCTTCCAATTGGTTGTTGGTTCAATACAGGGTAACGATCGAATGCACCTGGTTGAATACCCGCCTCACCATAAGCAGCTCTTAACTTCATAAAAGGAACGATATCTTGTAATTTACCTTTCCACCAATCCATTTGAGATGGTAAGAAGTAAAGATCGGCATGAGGGAAAGTAAATGGTTTAGAACCAGCACCGAATGTAGATGAGTAGTCAGATCTTACACCAGCAGTTAAACCAATAAAGTTGCTATAATCAAACTTTTGGTTCACCAAGAAACCATAGGTAACGAAAGGTATTCTATAGTCGGTATTGATTGCCTGAGTTTGAGTAGAAAGGAAATTAATAGGAGGATCTAATGGTAAAGAGTTACCATACATTCCTACATATTTTTGATTTTGTTTTCTGTGGTCAAAACCTAATTGAGTATTAGTTGTCAAAGGAATTTTGAAACCAAAGTCTTTTTCAAAATCGGTTCTAATGTTTACAGAAGTTAAGAAGTTCTTAAATGTACTTGTGTAATCGTAGCTAGTAATTTGACCAGAGTTGTCATTTCCACCACCTGCCCAATATTCCCAGAAACTTCCGTTCTCTTCTTGAGTTTGGTTTGGATAAACTACATAGTCATTAAAGCTTCTGTAGTTAATACCATATTGAGATTTGATATCTACAAACTTGTTTACTTTGTAAGTTGCTTCAAAGCTTTGGATTACATCGACTTTACTTTCAAGTGCATTTGCATGCGTTGCTTGATAGAAAGGGTTGTAACCGTTTACACTTAAGAAACGAGCGTATTGGTTAGCTGGTCTTTGACCAGTTACTGGATCGATTGCTTTTAAGTCGAAGAAAGGTGAAGTATTCAAGAAAGAATATACTTGACCATTAGAACCTAAAGATTGACCATCTGTACCACCAGAACCAAATCCAAGACCTGGTGCCATGGTATTCTTTTGGTAAACTAATTGAGTTGTAGAACGAATTCTGAAATTCTTGAATAATTCAGTACCAATATTTGCAGTTAAGTTCGTACGCTCTAAATAACCATTCACATCCGTCATAATTGACGTATTTGTTTTGTTATTAGAAACTGATAAAGCATAATCTGATTTATCAGAACCACCAGAAATATTCAATGAATTGTTCATTGTGTTTCCTTGTTGGAACATTTGAGCAAAGTGATCATACCAAGGCACAGATGCTGTATAAGGAGAGTGGTTATAGTTGTTTGGGTTTAAGATACCATAACGAGCAGCTCCACCATATTGGTAAGCGATACTTTTAGAAGAAGCACTTCCACCCACACCCCAGATAGGGTCAACTGTAACTAAAGCACCACTTGTTGAAACTAATTCACCAGAAGCGTTTGTTAAGTAAGGATGTAATTTAGATTTATTGAAGTTACCTACGTTTAATAATTCATTCACAGCATAGCTTGAAGAAACATTAATTTGAGTAGCCCCTCTTTTACCTTTTTTAGAGAAAATTTGGATAACACCATTCGCACCTTGCGCACCATAGATAGAAGCAGATGCAGCACCTTGTACTACCTCGACTCTTTCTACGTTACTCAAATCTAAAGATTGGATATCTGCAGAACGAAGTTCCACTCCATCTAATAAAATCATTGGTTTAGTACCACCTTGTACAGTG
>CAITGN010000325.1:0-3379 GCA_903891965.1 uncultured Bacteroidota bacterium | reverse complement strand
GATAGCTGCAAGGGCTGTTAATAGTACAGGAATAATTCTTGTCTTTCCTGCTTGAATAACGGCCCCTCTTGTTTTATAGCCTCTTGATCTTAACTCATCGGCAAATTCAATCACTAGTATTCCATTTTTCACCACAATACCTGCAAGCCCTACAATACCTAAGCCTGTCATTACACCAGATACTTTCATTCCAAATATAGAGAAGCCTAAAAGCACACCTATAATACTAAATAAAATTTCTGTTAAGATAATCACCGATTTAGAAATAGAGTTGAACTGTAATACTAGTGTAAACAAGATTAACATTAAAGCAATCACCAAGGCCTTACCTAAAAATGCTACTGTTTCTAATTGTTGTTCGTTCTCACCAGTTTGTTTAACAGTTACTCCTTCAGAAATACCTTTAAAGTTGCCAATGTATTGAGCAATGACAGCATTCACTGCGGTAGGATTATAGCCTTGATCTAATTTAACATTCGATCTTAATTGAATTAATCTTTTTTGATTTTTTCTATTAATGCTACCAAAGGTGTTGGTTGGTTCTACTTTTACCAGTGAGCTAATTGGAATATTTTTAACCATTCCTCCTGCTGCCATATCTCTAAAAGATAAACGCATGTTCAGTAGATCTACTAAATTATTTCTTTGTAACTCTTCGTTTCTTAATTGAATTTTATATTCATCCTTACCATCTTTAATTTTAGAAACTTCTTTACCAAATAAGGCAGTACGAATTTGCATACCTACTTGTGCACTGCTTACCCCTTCAATCAAAGCGCGGTCTCTATCAATAGTTAAGGTTAATTCAGGATTCACTAAATCTACATCCATCTTTAATCCATCAATACCTGGAATTTGTGCAGCGTCTAAATAATTTTTCAAACCCACCGCTGTTTTTACTAATTTGTCAAAATCCTCTCCTTGAACTTCTATATTCACTGGAGGGTCGGTAGGAGGTCCGCTTGATTCTTGTGTTACTGTAAACTCAGCACCAGGAATGCCTTTCATCTCTGCACGAATCGCATCTAAATAAGGCTCCGTTGATTTACCATGACGTTTTTCATACTCCACAAAGTTTACTTGAACACGACCTAATTCAGATCTAGTACTTCTATCCCCACGCATTGGATCGCCTGCACCTACTGCCACATTGGTAATAATACTTTCCACTAGAGGATTCTTTTTATCATTATCCATTTCTAAAGCCTTGGCTACTTTATGTTCTACAATTTTAGTTATAGAATCGGTATAGCTTACTTTACTACCTACGGGTAATTTCAAATAAACATAAACTTGGTTAGGATCTCCTTTAGGAAAAAATTCAATACCCACTCTGCCAGTACTTATGCTTATACCAAAAAACACAAAAGAAAATATTAATAAAACAAAAGTGCCTATTAATAATTTCACTGGTCTCCAACCATTTAAGGCACGGCGTAAAATACGCTCATAGGTATCCATTAATTTAGGAAGTGTATTGGTCTGAAACTTTTCAATTAAATCGGTAATAAAATATTTATTGGCTACTACCAATATCATAAAGAAGATCAATAAATTACCTAAGAAGGTAAAGCCCATTAAGTCTAATAAAATACCTATACCAATAGGAATCCAGAAACCTTTTTTCTTAAACATGGCCGATTTAGGCTCCTCTGATTTTACTTCTTCATGGTTCATAAAATCTACTGCAAATACAGGGTTCATGATAAAGGCTACTACCAATGAAGCAGCTAAAGTGAATATTAACATAGCTGGTAGGTAAATCATAAACTTACCAATAATACCAGGCCAGAATAGTAAAGGAAAGAAAGGTGCTAAAGTGGTAATCGTACCTGCTAATACAGGAACAAATACTTCACCTGCCGCCATTTTAGCGGAAGTAGTAGCGGTTAATTTTCCTTTGCCATGAACAAAAATTCGGTGTGTGTTTTCAATAACCACAATGGCATCATCTACTATAATACCTAAACCAAATAAGAGGGCAAATAAAACCATGAAGTTTAAAGTAATATGCGAGCCTACTAATACATCACCGGCAGGTAATAATACAAAGGCCACAAACATACTCAAGGGAACCGACAAGGCCACAAAGAAGGCATTGGTCACACCCATAAAGAACATTAACACCACCAACACTAAAATAAAACCAATGACAATAGAGTTCACTAAGTCTGTAAAAGAACTTTTAGTTCTAATACTTGTATCACCTGAAATTACCAATTTTACATCTTTCGGTATATCATTGGCAATAGCATCTGCTACAATTTTCTTCACTGCATCGGTAGTGGCAATTAAGTTTTCACCATTACGCTTTACAATATTTAAGGTAAGTACATTCTTACCATTCAAACGTGCAAAGCTTTCATTCTTCTTTACGGTATCTTTAATGGAAGCCACATCTCTTAAATAAATGGGTGCACCGCTTGAATTACGCACTATAATATTAGCAATATCATTTGCATTTTTTAATTGACCCTTTAATTGTAAGTTACGATTCATCGTACCTACTTCTAATAAACCACCCGACAAGTCAAGGTTCTCTCTTTGAATAGCAGCGCTGATATCATCAAAAGTGATACCCGAACTTTGCATTCTATAATTATCTACATTAATTTGAAATTCTCTTTCAGGGGCACCTACTAAATCAATTCTATTCACTTGTGAAATGCTTTCTAATTTATCTTTTAAATCGTCGGCATATTTTTTTAATTGAACAGGGCTATAGTTACCACTAATATTCACATACATAATAGGCATGTCACTGATATTTAATTCAATGACCCTAGGCTGTTGTGTTAAATCATTAGGCAAATCTGACTTGGCTTTATCCACCGCATCTTTCACTTTTTGCAAAGCAATTTCTGGCTTTACATCTGTGCTAAATTCTACGGTAATCGCTGAAAAATCTTGTTGAGAGGTAGAAGTGAATTTGCTAATTTTTACACCACTAATACTCTTGATTTGTTTTTCAATAGGACGCGTTACTAAGTTTTCTATATCCTTAGGGGAGTTACCTACATATACTGTTTGCACAAATACATTAGGAATAACTACTTCAGGGAAATTCTCTTTAGGAAGTGTAAGGAATTGATAAATTCCGCCTAAGCTAAGAAATAACATCACTAAATAAATAGTGGTCTTATTGGTAATAGCCCAAGAAGTAGGTTTAAATTCTTTGAACTTTTCTTTTATATTTTTTATTGTCGACATAAGAATCTATTAAGCTTTATTTTTTTAATTATTTATCTGAGGTCGTAATGTTTTGGCCATCAAATAAAGTCTGATATCCTTCTGTGATTACATTGTCACCTGCTACTAATCCTGCTACAATTTCAATGTTATTACCATAGTATTGTCCTACTGTTACTGCTTTTTTACG
>CAITGN010000324.1:0-8591 GCA_903891965.1 uncultured Bacteroidota bacterium | reverse complement strand
TATAATTATACACCTATGAGTGAAATTACTTATGGGCTTGATGTAATGGACAATTCAAAAGACAAGTCAATTGCTTATCAACTAAAAGCGCCTTTTGATAAATCGATAAAATCAGATTACTAATCTAGTTTTAAAAGATAAATAAGATAAAAAAATAATGACTAAAATTGGAGCCTTTATTCCTGCCCGCTATGCGGCCACACGCTTTCCAGCAAAACTAATGCAGGCCCTGGGCGATAAAACAGTAATTAGACATACCTATGATAATACAGTGGCAACGGGCCTCTTCGATGATGTATATGTAGTAACCGATAGTGAAATTATATTCAATGAAATTAGTTCTCATGGTGGTAAGGCCATCATGAGTAAAAAAGAACATGAAAGTGGATCAGATAGAATTGCTGAAGCCATCGAACATCTAGCCATTGATATTGTAGTGAATGTGCAAGGGGATGAACCCTTTGTAAAAAAAGAACCTCTTGAAAAACTCATTGCTGTTTTCAAAGATGATAAAGTGCAGGTAGCATCACTTATGCAGGCATTAACCAATACCGAACTAATTGCCGATCCTAATTATGTAAAAGTAGCCGTAGATAAAAATAGCAACGCCTTATTTTTTTCACGCAGCGTTATTCCTTATGTAAGAAATACAGAACTTGCCATTACTTATTACGAACATATTGGGGTGTACGCCTTTAAAAAACAAGCCCTACTTGATTTTACTAATTGGCCCATGTCGCCACTAGAGGCTGCGGAAAAAATAGAATGCCTTCGTTATTTAGAAAACGGTGTTGCTATGAAAATGGTGGTTACAAGTTATATGGGAGTAGAAATAGATACCCCAGAAGATTTAATAAAAGCAGCGAAACTTTTACAATAATTATTTACTGAAACCTTCTTTATAATATTAATATTTAACTATGAACAAAGGAAAATTATTTCAATCAACTGTAGTGGCCGCCTTGGCAGGATTTATTTTTGGCTTTGACATGGTAGTTATTTCTGGTGCCGATAAACCTATTCAAGAGCTTTGGCATACAACTCCTTTGTTTCATGGATTTTTTATTATGTCCATGGCTTTATGGGGAACCGTTATTGGCTCTGTGTTTGCGGGCGCTCCCACTGAAAAGTATGGTCGTAAAAAAGTATTAATATGGTTAGGTGTTATGTTTATAGCATCAGCCATAGGATCTGCTTTTGCACAAGACCCTTACACTTTTTCTTTCTTTAGATTAATAGGAGGAATTGCTATTGGAGTTTCATCTGTTGCAGCACCTACTTATATTTCTGAAATCTCTAATAAAAATAATAGAGGAAAATTAGTAGGTATGTACCAGTTCAATATTGTCTTTGGTATTCTAATTGCTTATTTATCAAATTATTTTTTAGCGGGCTTTGGTGGTGCCAACGATTGGCGTTGGATGCTAGCGGTATTATTAATTCCATCTATTATTTATACTTTAATGACATTAGGCTTACCAGAAAGTCCAAGATGGTTATTCTCTGTTAAAAACGACGAAGCCGGTGCTAGAGAAACCTTGGCCATTGTGGGTGTAGAAAATATAGATCAAACCATTCAAGAAATAAGAACTGCGTATGAAGAAGAAAAAGCGCAAGGCAGTATACAGTTATTTACTAAACATCACCGTAAAATAATTTCTATTGCATTTTTTGTTGCTTTTTTTAATCAGGCATCGGGTATTAATTTTCTTTTATATTATGCTCCTAGAATTTTAGAAGAAGCAGGCTTTGCAAAGAATAATTCTTTACTAAGTTCTATCTCACTAGGGTTAATGAATCTTGTATTTACATTTGTAGGTCTTTGGTTAATTGACCGCATTGGTCGTAAGACTTTATTAATCATTGGATCATTTGGATACATTATAAGTTTATCCATGGTAGCCTATGGCTTTATTAATCATAGTGCCCCCGAGTTCATGCTTAGTTTTTTATTATTATTTATAGCATCACATGCTATTGGACAAGGCGCAGTAATTTGGGTATTAATTTCAGAAATTTTTCCTACTCAAATTAGAGCCAAGGGACAAGCCTTCGGTGCTAGTATACACTGGGTATTTGCTGCACTTATTACCTTGGTAACTCCTGTATTTTTAGATAGTGAAAATGGAATTTTCAAAGAGAATCCTTGGCCCATCTTTGCTTTTTTTACAGTAATGATGGCTTTGCAATTAGTTTGGATTATTGCTAAAGTGCCAGAAACCAAAGGCGTTTCCTTAGAAGAACTACAAAAGAAATTAGCAGAATAAATATTAATAAGATTGTAACTTTGACACGAGTAAAAAAATAAATATGCAGTTTCGTAATTTTAAAATGGTTGATTATGTGGTGTTTGGCCGTGGCTCTTTCAATCAAGTAGATGAAATTATTACCCCACATCGTAAGGGCGATTTTCCAATGATATTTTTTTTAGATCATTTTTTTGTGGGCAAACCACTTGCTAGTAGAATACCCTTAAGAGGAAAAGATAAAATTGTATATGTAGATGTTACGCATGAGCCTAAAACCAAACAAGTAGATGCGCTTGCTGCAGATTTAAAAGCGGAGTTTGGAGAAGTAAGCGGTATCATTGGTATTGGCGGTGGCTCTACCTTAGATTTAGCCAAGGCTGTTTCATTAATGATGACCAATCCCGGTTCTTCTGCAGACTATCAAGGCTGGGACTTAGTAAAACAAGCAGGTGTATATAAAGTGGGTATTCCAACGCTAAGTGGAACGGGTGCTGAAGTAAGCCGCACCACAGTACTTACAGGTCCTACACGTAAACTAGGGATGAACTCAGACTTTACACCCTTTAATCAAATTGTATTAGATCCTGAATTAACGAAGAATGTTCCAGCGAATCAACGCTTTTATACAGGTATGGATTGTTATATACATTGTATTGAAAGTTTAGAAGGTACTTTTTTAAATGAGTTTAGTAAAAGCTACGGAGAAAAAGCATTGGACCTATGTCAAAAAATATTTGTGCATAAAGACAAATGGGATGAAGAAAGTGACGACCAATTAATGATGGCTTCTTTTGCAGGCGGTATGAGCATTGCATATAGTCAAGTGGGTGTGGCACATGCAGTAAGTTATGGCCTTAGTTATTTATTAGGCACCAAGCATGGTATTGGTAATTGTATTGTGATGAATCATTTATCGGAATATTATCCTGCTGGGGTAGAAGAGTTCAAGCTAATGGTAGAAAAAAACAAAATTGAAATACCAACAGGTATTTGTGCTAATTTAACAGAAGAGCAGTTCGATTCAATGATAAATGTATCTATGGGCATGAAGCCTTTATGGGAAAATGCTTTGGGTCCTAATTGGGAAAGCATTATGACTCGAGAAAAATTGAGAGATCTTTACGGTAAGTTGTAAATTTAGGATACCCCCCAGTATTCATTTTAAATTAATTAATATGAAAAAGGGTATACTTGTTTTGTTTCTGATGGCTTTTTTAGGCTGTAGTAAAAAAGATACCATACCCGCGGCCCCCATAGTACCAGTAGTTGTAGAAGAACCCGTAAAATTTACATTTAGCCCAGATATTTCTGCTAGCAATTTTTTGCTCACCAAAGACACGCTTGAATTTACTATTACCGTTAGTTCAAAAATGCCAGCTACTGGCTTTATTTATTCCATTGCAATAAATAGACTAGATACAGCCCTTGGCATATTTAAATTAGATTCTACTATTTCACAAAATTCATTAGTTGTAAAAACGGGTGGCTTTTCTGTAAAAGCAAATTATACCATTAAAATAACGATAAGCTCTAAAGCCACTTCCACTAATTCCGCTAATCAAAGCTTTCAAGTAAGTAGAGGTAGAATTTATAAAAACTATTTAAAAACATCTTACGAGTTGTCTAATTTTGATACCTGGTTTTCTTCTACACAAATTTATAAGGCAGACGGTTCAAGATATATAGCCAATAATCCATTTATTGATGAGCAGTCTATGCAAATAGATATTGACGGAGATGGGCAAGAAGATCTTTTTTATTATGAAAGCTATGATTTAAATATAAGCCCAACCCCGAATCCTCCGCCTTCTGTTTTTATGAACACGGGAACTGCTTTAAAACAAACCCCTTGGACGGGCCCTACAATTAAAGAGGCCCATGGCACAAAATTATTAGTAGGTGATTTTAATAACGATTCACTACCAGATATATTTTCACTAGTTGCTGTGGATCCCCCTAATAACACACCTGCAGGATATCTAAACACTTATGATATTTGTAATATTTTACTAAACTCACCCACGGGTTTTAACAAGGTGAAAGACTATACAGATCAAGGATATTGGTATAGTGGTTGTTCCGGTGATATTGACAATGATGGAGATTTAGATATTATTGCCTTCAATTTTCATAATGAATCAAAAGTTATTAAAAGTAGAATCATGTGGAATGATGGCAAGGCCAATTTCACCCTTGATTTTAATGGAATTGGCGACATACCAACCGTATATCAATCAGAGTTGGTAGACATAAATAATGATGGATTTTTAGACCTTGTCATTGTTTTTGTACCCTCTATTTTTCCTAGTAGGGTCAATGACTTCAGGGTCTTATGGGGAAATGGTAAAGGGTTTAGTTTAGATAATTCAACTGCCATAAATATTTCAGGGGAATGGTATTTGATGAATTTAGATTTTGCAGATATTGATGGCGATGGTATAAAGGAAATAATTCCTAGTGGAAATTATAATAATCCTATGGGCAGTGGCGCACCTATTTATTTTATCTCATTATTTAAATCTACTGATAAAGGAAAAACATTCACAGATAAAACAAGTCAATACATTGATAACAATACAGCCGGTCGTTTTTATCACATACGCGTGCAAGACATTGACAAGAATGGGCAATTAGATATTTTTTCTGGAGAGAAAAAAGATAATATTAGGTGGGAATGGAATGGGACTAAGTTTATCAGAAAATAATTAGTTCTAAAATTTTTAATTTTTAGAATAAAATTATAACCACTACTCTGCCTCGGCTACTACTTCTTTTACTTCAGGTATCATGCGCTTCATCATGCCTTCAATACCTGCCTTTAAAGTAACCATGCTTGAAGGGCATCCGCTACAAGAACCTTGTAACATTAAATTTACGATGCCCTCGTTATAACTTTTAAATTGTATGGCACCGCCATCCATCTCTACTGCGGGCTTTACATAATTTTCTAATAATTCTTTAATACGCTTCACGATATCATCATCATCTGCATTAACAGTATTGCTCGCTTCTTGCTTCATTTTAGCCACTTCTTCTTCATTCACTACCGCGCCACCATTTTCTAAATACTCTTTCAAGAAAGTTTTAATAGTAGGAATTACATCCTGCCAATCATCTTGCTCGGTGTTTTTTGTAAGGGTCACAAAATTGCTAGCTATAAAAACACTTTTAATAAAAGGGAAACTAAATAATTCTTTAGCAAGAGGTGAGGCGAAGGCAAGGCTTTCCTCAGCAATGTCAATACTTTTTCCAGGATACAAAAGTTTGTTGGCCACAAACTTCATGGTTTCTGGGTTGGGAGTCATTTCTGTATAAATACTTACAATGGTATTGCCTGTGGTAATCATAGTTTCAATTTTAATTCAATGCGTTTTAAAATTCAACGCGCTACAAAAATAATCAAAAAGCTTGCAGGAAGAGGGCTTTAGGCTAATTGGACCTTTATTTTTCCGATATCGAAAGACTTTTAGGGTACAATACTAAGCTTGGCGTAGTTCAGCATGATCTTTTTCTCGCCATTTTTATCAAAAAGGATAATGGCAATAGGGTTATGGGCCGAGCCCTCAATTTCTTTAATCACCCCAAATCCAAATTTTTGATGCTCAATCTTATTACCTGCCTCTAGGGCCGAAGGATCACAGGCAGTGAAATTGGCCGATGGAATATGGTTTTTATTTAAAGTATGGGGCGGGACTACTGGTAAATAACTAGGTTTAGACCCCTCTGTTTTTTTACTAGTAGCCTTTTCTGGATCGATCCAGCTTTTGTTACTACCGCCCTGCATTCTATCATAGGCCGATCCCCATCCACTAGATTGATTTCTTGCCCCACCGCCAGAACTGCTTTTATCAATTTGGTCTTCTGGCATTTCATCTATAAAACGGCTAGGATCGTTTTGTACTAATTGGCCATATCTATAACGTGTGTTGGCATAGGTTAACCATAAATGTTTTTTTGCTCTCGTAACTGCTACATAAAATAATCTTCTTTCTTCCTCTAACTCTTCTCTGGTATTCACACTCATTCCACTGGGAAATAATGACTCTTCTAATCCTACTAAAAACACACAGGCAAATTCTAAACCTTTGGCTGCATGCACTGTCATTAATTTTACCGTATCCTCATTACCGTTATCCGAATCGGCATCGGTGATTAAAGTAATTTGTTGTAAGTAAGATCCTAAACTTTTATCACCTAATTCACCGTCGTCATTGCTTGGGCTTTCTGTCCACTCTTTAATGGAGTTTAATAATTCTTGAATGTTTTCATAACGCGCCAAACCTTCGGTAGATTTATCATTAAATAATTCCTTCACTAAATTGGTATGCTTGCCTACTTGAACGGCTACATCGTAAGCATTATGCTTAGTAAGTTGATTTTGAAAATACTTAATCATAGTCACAAACTCTTCAATAGCGGTAAGGGTACCTGCTTTAAATCCAAAGCCTTTTGCTTTTTCTAGTACTTCAAAAAATGTAATATTTTGTTCACCTGCAATGACCAAACATTTTTCCATGGTGGTTTTCCCAATACCTCTTGCAGGATAATTAATAATTCTTTTCAAGCCTTCTTCGTCCTTTGTATTAGCTATAATACGCAGGTAGGCGATATAGTCTTTAATTTCCTTTCTTTGATAGAAGCTAAGCCCACCATATATCTTATAAGCTATACCTGTTCTTCTTAAGCTTTCCTCGAAGGATCTACTTTGCGCATTGGTTCGGTATAAAATAGCAAAGTCTTTATTATAGAAATGATTTCTTAATTTATTTTCTTGAATGGCGTCGGCTACAAATTTACCCTCATCGTTGTCGGTCATGGTGCGCACTAACTTAATTTTATCGCCCGCTTCATTTTCTGTCCATAACTCTTTAGGTATTTGTCCAACATTATTTTTAATCACATGATTGGCTACACCAATAATGGACTGACTACTTCTATAATTTTGTTCCAACTTCACCAGCTTTACATCGTCGTAATCTTTTTGGAACTGTAAAATATTTTCAATGGTAGCACCGCGGAAACTATAAATACTTTGCGCATCATCTCCTACCACGCATAAATTTTCATGCACGGCAGCTAGTAATTTGGCAATTTGATATTGTACGGGATTGGTATCCTGATACTCATCAATTAAAATATATTTAAACTTGTGTTGGTACTTGTGCAAGACTTCTGGAAAGTTTTGTAATAGCTCATGCATTTTAAAAAGCAAATCATCAAAGTCCATGGCTCCATTTTTAAAACATCTTGCTGCATAACTAGCATATATTTCTGCAATGGCAGGACGGTTTGATCTTGCATCCTCTTGTTTTAAAAAAGTATCCATCGCATATTCAGCTGGACCAACTAATGCATTCTTTGCACCCGAGATACGATTATGTACAATATTGGGTTTGTATAATTTATCATCTAAACCCATATCGTTCACCACTGCTTTAATAACAGAGCGTGAATCATCGGTATCATAAATAGTAAAACTTTTTGGATAGCCTAACTTATCTGCCTCGGCCCTTAGTATTCTAGCAAAGACGCTATGAAAAGTACCAATGTATAAATTTCTAGCATCGGTATTGCCTAGTGCTTTTTCAACACGCTCCTTCATTTCAGCCGCTGCCTTATTGGTAAAAGTAAGCGCCAATATATTAAAAGAATCCACGCCGCTATGCATTAGATGCGCCACACGAGTGGTTAATACCTTTGTTTTACCACTACCCGCCCCAGCAATAATCATTAAGGGGCCTTTAATATGTAATACCGCCTCTAATTGCTTTTCGTTCAACCCATTTAAATACGCATCTTGCATGCAGCGAAGATACGGGCAAGAATGTTCATTATAAAAAATAAACCCCTCCCGAATGAACGGGAAGGGTTTTCAATATTTTAAATAGAGAAAAGAAACTATTTCTTCTCTAACAATTGGAAGAACTGATCTAATTGAGGAAGAATTACAATTCTTGTTCTACGATTTGCAGCTCTATGTTCTGGTGTATCGTTTTCAACAACAGGAATGTATTCACTTCTACCAGCCGCTGTCATACGCTTAGGCTCGATACCATAAGTATCTTGTAATATACGTACAATAGTTGTTGCTCTTTTCACACTTAAGTCCCAGTTGTCTTCCATTAAGTTACCACCGCTAATTAATTGCTTAGAATCGGTATGGCCTTCTACCATAAATTCAATAGCAGGTTGTGCGGCTAATACTTTAGCTACTTTACCTAAGACCACTTTAGCTTTATCAGTAATGGTGAAGCTGCCACTTTTAAATAATAATTTATCAGAAATGTCAACATAGACAACACCTTTATCCACTTTTACATTGATATCGCCATCGCTTAAATC
>CAITGN010000323.1:0-1660 GCA_903891965.1 uncultured Bacteroidota bacterium | reverse complement strand
GTAGCACCAATGGTAGGGCCATCTACATATACAATATTAATAACACCATCAGGAAGTCCTGCTTCTTTCATAATACGCATAAATAATTGCGCAGAATATATTTGTGTATTGGCTGGTTTCCAAACAACCACATTACCGCACATTGCAGCAGAGGCTGGTAGGTTACCACCAATCGCCGTGAAATTAAAAGGTGTAATTGCAAGTACAAAACCTTCTAGTCCGCGGTATTCCATTCTATTATGAATACCTGGTGAAGAGATAGGTTGTTGTTGATATATCTCTGATAAAAAATGAACATTGAATCTTAAAAAATCTATTAACTCACATGATGCATCTATCTCCGCTTGGTAAGCATTTTTACTTTGACCTAACATGGTAGCCGCATTCATTTCAAAACGATATTTAGTGGCTAATAAATCGGCAGCCTTTAAAAATATATGTGCTCTTGCTTCCCAATTCATATTCGACCATGCATTTCTCACTTTTAATCCTGCACTTATAGCTTGGTCCACCTGTTTTTTATTACCCATATGAAAATAACCCAGTGTATGTTTTATTTCATGAGGAGGATGAATTGCATGTTTTATATCGGTTCTAATTTCTTTGCCACCAATAATCATGGGAATATCCAAAGGTTTTTTCTTGAGCGTTGCGATAGCTTCTTTTAAAGCCAACTTTTCTTTAGAACCTGGAGCATAACTTAATACAGGTTCATTGACTGGAACGGGATAATTAAATGTGCCGAATTGCATAATAATTGTATTAGGCTTCAAAAATAAGCATAAAATGAACATCTGTTAGGAAGTTCTCATATTTGAGTAAACTTTGATTAAATTTGTATGCTTTCTAAACAATCAATCTTTAATACTATTCAATGCAATATATCTTAGTAGATATCGCAGATAGGGAACATTTTTACCCTTTTACACTAACGAACTCATTGGCTAGTTGCAGGGTAGGAATATTTAGTTTTAAAGAAAGGTGGGAGCAATACACAGATGATACTTGTGGAGTCTATACAGCTCCTTATTTACAAGCTCTGTACGAGGACAGTGCATTTTTAAAAAATGAGGAGGTTTTATATTTCATTAATGTGGCCTGCATTCCCTCGGAAAAATTAATGGAGGCAATTAAGGCTTTAAATGAAGGGGAAAAGTTAATGACTGCTGGAGGTAAATGGATAGCCACTAAAACCAAGGAAAGACAAATCTCCAAAATTCTCATGGCGGAGAAACCGCCTATTGTAATAGAGGAGGTTTCCTTTGTATTAAATCAGTTACAGCTACTTTCTATCCATGCCAAACTCATTGAAAGAGACTTCAAGTGGGTAGCTAGTCAAAGAAAGTCTGAGCCTATTGACCCCTCTAATAATGTCATTAATAAAGATCAAATTTTCATAGAGAAAGGAGCTACAGTTTTATTTTCTAATTTAAATGCAAGTGAAGGCTTTATATATATTGGAAATGAGTCAATTATAATGGAAGGCACTTCTATTAGAGGATCCTTTGTTTTAGGCAAAAAGGGGGTGGTGAAGATGAATACAAGCATATATGGAACCACTACTGTTGGCCCTTATTGTTTGGCGGGGGGTGAAATTAAGAACTCTATTTTAATGGGCTATTCCAACAAAGGACATGAGGGTTATTTAGGGGATAGCATT
>CAITGN010000322.1:0-1985 GCA_903891965.1 uncultured Bacteroidota bacterium | reverse complement strand
GTAGAAAAAATAGACTTATCACATCCCGATTTAATTTTTTTAGATATTCAAATGCCAGGCAAAACCGGCTTTGATTTATTAGCTGAACTGGAAAGAGCTCCTAAAGTAATTTTTACCACCGCTTATGATGAGTTTGCTTTAAAAGCATTTGAAGTCAATGCACTAGATTATTTATTAAAACCTATCGATCCTAAGCGTTTAGCAGACGCCATTCAAAAACTACAAGCGGAAATTGAATTAGAGCGTGCAAGTTTATCGGGCAATACGCGTGGTCCTTTATCAGAAAGCGATCAGGTTTTTGTAAAAGACGGAGAGAAATGCTGGTTCGTTAAACTAGAAGAAATTAGACTGTTTGAAAGTGTGGGCAATTATGCCAAAGTTTACTTCTCTACAAATAAGCCACTTATTTTAAAGTCATTGAACGCCTTAGAGGAAAGGTTGGACGAGCATGTATTTTTCAGGGCCAATCGCAAGCATATTATTAACCTACATTGGATTGAAAAAATAGAGCCTTATTTTAATGGAGGCTTACTTGTTGAATTAAAAGGAGGAGAGAAGATTGAAATTAGCCGCAGACAAACGGTGAAGTTCAAAGAAATGATGAGTTTCTAATAGTCAATAAGGAGAGACTACTTAGTTCAAGCTGTGAATAGCTTCGGCCATTGCCTTAATTAAGCTAGGGTCTTTTTCAACTGCATTTCCAATCACAATAATATCAGCGCCAGCCTTGCAATTTTCAATAGCTTTTTCAGCCGTTGTAATACCGCCACCAATAATTAAAGGAGCTTGTATATGTTTTGCCACTTCTTGAATCATCGAAGTAGGAACGGCTCTTTGAGCACCACTACCCGCATCCATATATATTAATTGAAGACCTAGCATTTCTCCAGCCATAGCGGTACATATAGCAATATCGTTCTTATTAGAAGGGATAGGGTTGGTATTAGATATATAAGAAACTGTAGTTGGGGAACCACCATCAATGAGCATATAGCCTACTGACATAATTTCTAAACCACTTTGTCTAATAAAAGGAGCACTTACCACATGGTGGCCAATTAATAATTCTGCATTACGACCAGATATTAAAGACAAGTATAAAAGCGCATCTGCTTTAGCGGTGATTTGATCGGGTGAACCAGGAAAAAGTATAACTGGAATACTACATTGTTTTTTTATAGCCGCAACAGTGGTGTCTAATGTGTCTGTAACCACCAAGCTTCCCCCTACAAAAAAATAGTCCACTTTAGACTTAATGGCTAACTCAATCGTTTGGTTTAAACTTTCGTTATTAAGCTTGTCTGGGTCTATTAAAATAGCCAGTGCTTTTTTTGCATTCGCCTTACCCTCCTGTATTTTATGGTATATAATATGCTTCATTTCTTAGACCCCCGTAAGGTGCAGCTTTTTGTTGGATTGGTCAAAATTATCCAATTTAATTATATGTATTGCAATCATTCCTCATTTATTACTAAAAAAACCTAATAGGGGCAGGTTTTTTTTCGCAGAAACTAACACCCCTTGGGGATAAATCACGGAAATCAAGCCGGATATGGGGTTTAATTTAATCCACATTTCTTTTCCACAGCTGTTGATATTTCCATGCCTTTAATCTCGTTATAGAAAGATATTTTCGTATACCCATCAAGGTTTTTGAAAAACCTAATGGGATAACCCACTAACATCCTAAATAGAATAAAGACCATGGCTACTCCAAAAACAAAAAAAGGCTTAGAGTTTTCTCGCCGATTTACTAAAGAGAATCTTTCTCCATTCGATCAATTTGAATATGACTACAGAGATAGTATAATCAAAAATCCAAACGGAGAAAAAGTATTTGAAATGACCAATGTGGAGGTGCCGAAACAGTGGAGTCATATTGAAAGAGATATTCTTGCACAAAAATATTTTAGAAAAGCAGGTGTTCCACAACCAGATGTTTCATTAGGTCGTGAATCAACTGTGAAGCAAGTGGCACATCGTAT
>CAITGN010000321.1:0-3049 GCA_903891965.1 uncultured Bacteroidota bacterium | reverse complement strand
TCTCTATTTCTTAAATTTTTATCGGCATTGTAAATGTCTTTTCTTTCTGTTTTCACCCAAACCAACTTACCGTATAATTTATTATTTTGAATATAGGTTTCTACAATACCTTTTTTACTGGGAGATAACCACCTTCCTATAAAATCATTTTGAGCAAAAACATTATTTGTAAATAATAATACAAAAATAAATAGGCCCGTTTTTTTGAATACTTTTTGAAACATATATGAAGGTTTTGTTTTGGATCAATTGCTTATTAAGACTATTAAATTAATAAATAATTTTAAATTAATTCTATTGAACTAGGTAAATTACATCAAAATATCTTCAATCTTAACTAGCCAATGAAGTAAAAGTAGGTCCATTACCTTAGGTAGGTGCTGGGATGGTGAGGAGTTAAGACAGATGCCTTTTAGCCCAAGTATAGCTTAGGAATTAACTCTTTGTTATTTTATATAAATCATCAAGTGAGATGATATATAATAAACAAGTTTCAATAACTTGTAGTGCAGAAAATAGTATTTTTATTCATTTATTACATTCAAATTTTCAACCATGAAAAGATTTTTTTTAGTTATTGCAATAGCCTGTATTGGGATGGTAACTCAAGCACAGGAATCAAAAAAAGTAATGCTTCCTAATGGTTGGACATTAAGTCCTGCTGGTAAAAGTTTACCTTTAGGTGATTTACCACTAAATATGGCAGTATCTAAATCTAAAAAGTTAATGGCCATTACCAATAATGGTCAAAGCACGCAAAGCATTCAACTTATTAATTTAGTAAACAATACCATTTTAGATAATATTAAAATTAGTAAGTCATGGTTAGGTATTGCCTTTAGTGCAGATGAAAAAACTTTATACGCTTCAGGAGGTAATGATAATTGGATTTTAAAATATAATATTGTCAATAATAAATTATTATTAAGCGATTCTATAAAACTAGGTGATAAATGGCCCAATAAAATTTCTCCTGCAGGTATTTGTATTAATGATGCAAAAAATATTTTATACGTAGTCACCAAAGACGACAGCTGTTTGTATGAAGTAAATTTAAAAACAAATAAAACAATTAAAAAAACGGCCTTACCTGCTGAAGGCTATACATGTATATTGTCTAATGATGGTGCTGAATTATACATAAGTGTTTGGGGTGCAGAAAAGCTAGTCGTATATAATACAATAAGTCAAAAAATAACTAATAGCATTACTACAGGAACACATCCTAACGATTTAATTCTTTCAAAAAACGGAAAAACTATTTATGTAGCGAATGGAGAAGATAATAGTGTTTCAGTAATAGATATTAAAAATAGAAAGGTAATTGAAACGCTTAACTGTGCGCTGTATCCCAATGCCCCTGCGGGTTCAGCTACCAATGGTGTTGCATTAAGTGCCGATGAAAAAACTTTATATATTGCCAATGCCGACAATAACTGTTTAGCTGTATTTGATGTTACAGAAATAGGTAATAGTAAATCAAAAGGTTTTATTCCTGTAGGTTGGTATCCAACCAGTGTTAAAGTAGTAGGAACTAAAATTTATGTAACGAATGGTAAAGGATTTACTTCATTTGCGAATCCGCTAGGCCCTGACCCTTATAAAAAAAATGCACAGATGGCAGTGCAAAAAGGATTATTGAAATCTGAAAAAGATGTGCAATATATTGGTGGCCTCATGAAAGGAACATTAAGTATTATTAATACCCCTTCAGAAAAACAATTAGGATTGTATTCAGCCGCAGTTTATGAAAATACACCTTATACAAAAAACAATGAAGAAAAATCAAATGCAGAAATAGGATCTGTCATCCCACAAAAATTAGGTGACCCATCAGCTATTAAACATGTATTTTATATTGTAAAAGAAAATAGAACCTATGATCAAATATTAGGAGATGTAAAAGAAGGTAACGGAGATCCAAGCCTTTGTTTATTTGGAGAAAAATATACGCCCAACTTACATGCCTTAACCAAAGAATTTGTTTTACTAGATAATTTTTATGTGAATGGCGAAGTAAGTGCCGATGGACATAACTGGACACTGGGTGGATATGCCAATGATTATTTAGAAAAAAATTGGGTAACGAGTTATGGTGGGCGCGGAGGAAATTATGACGCAGAAGGAACGCGTGCTATTGCCAATAATAAAAATGGATTTATTTGGGACTATGCTAAAAGGGCAGGCGTCTCTTATAGGACTTATGGAGAATTTGCAGATAATTATAAGGCCAATTTACCTGTTTTAGAAAATCATTTTTGTCCTTATTATACAAGTTGGGATCAAGATGTAAGAGATACGACTAGAGTGGGTCAATGGAAACGCGATTTTGATTCATTATTAGCCATTAATCAAGTGCCACAATTAAATACTTTAAGAATTATCAACGATCATACTGAAGGCATGAGATTAGGTAGGCCTTCCCCTTATGCGCATGTTGCAGACAATGATTTAGCGGTGGGTATGTTTGTAGATTATTTAAGCAAGAGTTCCATTTGGAAAGAAAGCGTGGTTTTTGTAGTAGAAGATGATGCACAAAATGGCCCAGACCATGTAGACGCCCATAGAAGTACCGCCTATATTGCTGGGGGATTTGTAAAAAGAGGATTTGTAGATCATACTGCTTATACCACTACCTCTATTTTAAAGACAATTGAGCTTATTTTGGGCATGCAGCCAATGAGTCAATATGATGCAGGTGCCGAGGCCCTTTGGAGATGTTTTGAAAAGACCCCCAATGCTAAGGGTTTCATTACTAAGCCTTTACAATTCGACATCAATGAAAAAAACACAGTTCGCTCTGCCATGCAAAGAAAAAGCGAAACCTTTAATTTCAAAAAAGAAGACAGTATCAATGACCATGATTTTAACGAGGTACTATGGAAGGGTTTAAAAGGCGAGTCTGCCTTAGTACCCGCCCCTAAAAGAGCAGCTTTTTTAAAGATAAATGCTAAAAAAGACGCAGACGACTAATACGCATTCATGATTTATATAAAAGAGCAGGTTTCCAAGTTGAAACCTGCTCTTTTTTTATGCCAAAAAAGGTATC
>CAITGN010000320.1:0-15232 GCA_903891965.1 uncultured Bacteroidota bacterium | reverse complement strand
GCAGTTAACACTATATACATAATGTTAATCATCTTCTGCCTTGGCTCCTTAGGTAATGACATGTATACTAGATTTTAAAAAATGAAAATTTGAATAATTAAATTAACGTCCTTGCATTGCAATAATCATATTGCCATACACTTTGTTTAATTGAGTAAGGTTATCGGCTAGTAATGCAATTTGTTCTTTTGCTCTAATCGCATCTTGCGCAGAACTTGACATAGCATTAGAAGCTTCTGCTAACTTAGCATAATAGGTATTCATGGCTTCCATACTCTTACTCATCATGGCGAATTGTTCGTTTAAGTTTTTAACACCATCTGTAGCCAATGCAAAACTTCCTAAATTATTCGAAACGCTACCTGCTGCATCTTTGATAGAACCTAATGCAATAGCTGCATCCTTGGTATTATGTGTAAAATCTTTACTCGCTTTTGACATATCTGCTAAATCACCCAAATACATAGCAGTGTCATTTAAACGCTGAAAACTATTACTTAATTTTTCAAAAGCAGCGCCATCTAATTTAGCCGCTTCCAAATGCGCCATCACTGAATCCACTGCACCTGCTTGCGGCGCATGTGTTGAGTCTCCTACTTCTGGCGGAGGCAAGAATGCATAAATGGTAAAAATCACAGCCTCTGTGACGAAACCAAGTATTAATGCATAATCGGCCCATGCTAGATGTAAGATTTTTGCCAATGTAGCTATAATAACTACCGCAGCTCCCAAAGAGAATACTACGTTTACAATCTTATTGGTTTTAGGAGAAATGGAATTTGACATTTGAAAAATTTATAAATTTTATATGATACTATTTAATTCGAACGATGATTATAATTAGTAATTATGATTAATTAATTCTTGGCGCCATAGAAAGTACACATCTGAAACCAATATAAGATTTGGCAGTATCTTGGTATTCATAATTTCTAGTGCTTACTTGAATATTATAAGCAATGTCTTTCCAAGAACCACCTCTTATTACTTTTCTTTTCATAGAATTAGGATCTTCCTCTTTTGCATTGTATTGCAAGTCTGGACTGAAATCACCCATAAAATTATAGCCACCTTCATAATATACAGAGCTTGTCCATTCAGCTACATTGCCTGCCATATCATATAATTTATAGCCGTTTTCTGGAAAAGATTGCACCTTACTTGTATAAATATTATCGTTCTTAGCGTCTGATCCAAAATAATCTCCTCTGCCTGGTTTAAAATTCGCAAGTAATCTTCCTTCTTTTGTTCTTGTATAAGGAGAACCCCATGGATACATTGCATTGGTTTTAGAATTACCTCTTGCTGCATATTCCCACTCAGCCTCTGTAGGCAAGCGGTATATACCATCAATTTTTTCGTCTCTCTTCGCGCCCTTGTCTAAATAAAAATTACTATTATTTGTTCTCCAATGACAGAAAGCCACTGCTTGCTTCCAAGTAACACCTACCACTGGATAATCATTATAAGAAGGGTGTGAAAAGTATAAACGTGTAAAAGGTTCGTTATAAGAATAAGAGAAGTCTCTCATCCATACTAATGAATCGGGATAGACTGCTTCTGTTTGAGAAACCAAAAAATTACTCAAGGGTTGTTCTAAACCTTTAGAAGATTTAGCAGCCGCTCTCAAATCCACATAAGAATATCTGTAGATTAATTTAGTAGGGTCTATTTCTATTTTACCTTGAATACGATTATCCGGACTTAACAATAATTCATTTAATTTTTCTATCACAGCCTTGCTGCTGGTATTAATACGAAGGGCTCTATTCCAATCTACTTTCACAGTATCTTCTGCTTGATTCACACCACCTGCATAGACCGCTAAATATTTAAGGGAATCAGATACATATTTTACAAATTTGCGATACTGCTGATTGGTTACTTCTGTACGGTCCATCCAAAAACCTTGAATAGAAACTAATTTTTTTCTATTCACCATGGACATGTCCACCTGCTCATCACTTGGTCCCATATGAAAGGAGCCTCCAGGTATCTGCACCATGTAAGGATCGGAACGAAACTTAGGATCTCTAAAAGATAAAATACTAATAGAACCTAGTATAATAACAGCTATTACCAAGGGTAATTTAAAGGGCAGTTTCTTCAATCTTGTAATCATATTTTAGTTTTACCGGTTCTTATCTCCTTTAGAACGAATTTTTTTCAAATAAATTTCATTTTAAACAAAAAAAATAGGACTTTTTTAGGCAGAAAGCATTGATTCTCACTGCTTAAATAGGAAATGCAATTTAAAACATTAGTTGTTAGACTTTTGCTAAAAATTCGCTAAGACTAGATACAGGTGGATAGCATGTTTTATTTTTACATATAAAGAACTGATTACCATAACTTTGCTTAGATAAACTCATAGGTATCGTAGAGAAATTTCTAGGTATGAAAACAAGCATTTTATGGGGTAAAAACCTAGAAACTAAGCTTTCAATATTGGTTCTCACTGTCGGACCCACCGCTACCAAAGACAGGTACCCTTCCGTCATGACTGAAAAACTTTGCGCCCAATAGCTATAGGCAGATGGATATTGTAGTATAAGCTTACGCATTGACCTTATCATTTGATCTGCCTGACTGGTCCACTGGTCGTTTTCAAATAGAGTGCCTAAATAATACAAACTCGAGCAAATCATTGCATTGCCGCTTGGCTGTGCCCCGTCATAAGTTTCTTTTTTTCTAACAATAATATCTTTTTGATAGTCTGCGGTGTAATAATAAAAAAGTTTGTCTTCTGAAAGAAAATGCGATTGCACATAGTCCATCCATCTTTTTGCTTTTTCTACATAAATAGTTTCACCTGTAATTTCTTGCAAATGAATATATGCTTGAATCAAACTTGCATAGTCATCTAAAAATGCAAAAGATTTATTCACCCCCTTAGTATGCGTATGATAAAAATAATTTTCTTTTTCATTCAACATATTTTGCTCTATCCAACTCATGGTATCGATAGCCTTTTGCTTATAAGAGGTGTTGCCCAATGCTTCATAAGCTTTACAAAGTCCTATAATCATTAAATTATTCCAAGCTAAAATTATTTTATAATCAAGCGCTGGTCTTATTTTTTTTGCTCTTGCTTGCAAAAGTGTTTGTCTTGCTTTTTCAAAACCATCTTGCATGCCTAGCTCCATAGCATCTAAAGTCCATAAAATATTAGTATGCTCCCAATTACCCGCTTCTGTAATTTGATAATATTTACAAAATTTTTCAAAAATAGATTCGTCCAATAAAGTTTTTATTTCTTCGTAAGACCAAGTATAAAATTTTCCTTCCACGCCTTCACTATCCGCATCCAGCGCTGCATAGTAGGCCCCTTGCTCGTTACATAATTCGCTGTGCAAAAAATGAATAGTTTGATCAATCACTTTTTTATAAGACTCTTTTTGAGTGATTTGATAGGCTTCAGAAATTACAGCAATGAGTAAAGCATTATCGTATAACATTTTTTCAAAGTGAGGCGCCTGCCACTGCGCATCGGTGCTATATCTTGCAAAGCCTCCTGCTAAATGATCATAAATACCTCCTTGTATCATTTTATCAATAGAGCGAATAGCATGTACTAAAGAAGCTTCATGTTTATTTAAATAATAATTTCTAAAAAGCATTTGTAGTACAAATGTTTGCGGAAACTTAGGCGCATTGCCAAATCCACCCCACTGGGTATCGGCCTGTTGTAAAATACGCCCTGCGATGATTTCAATTTCTTCTTTAGTAGCAAGTGGTTCTTCATAATTTTCTATATCTCCTGTGGCAATACCACCTGTCGCAATACCTTCTGTCGCAATACCTGCAGAAGATTTCAAAGGCACGACAACATTTCTTACAATATGATTGGTAAGTTCATTGGCTTGTTCTACCAACTTATCATAATTATTTTCAAATGCATTTTTAACCCCTTGTAAAACTTCCATCCAAGAAGCTCTTTGGGGCATGGCTATAGGTGGAAAATAAGTGCCCCCATAAAATGGTTTTCCATCAGGTAATAAAAAAATATTCAAGGGCCACCCTCCTGATCCTGTCATGGCTTGCAAAGCATCCATATAAATATGATCAATATCGGGCCTTTCTTCTCTATCTACTTTAATACAAATAAAATGCGCATTCATGAAGTCGGCCACTGTTTCAGACTCAAAACTTTCTCTTTCCATCACATGGCACCAATGACAAGCTGCATAGCCAATACTTAATAAAATGGGTTGATTCTTTTCTTTGGCTAAAGACAAAGCATTTTCAGACCAAGGTTCCCATTGAACTGGATTATGTGCGTGTTGCAATAAATAAGGGCTGGTCTCGTGTATAAGACTATTGGTGTGCTTTGGACTTGCATTCATTTGAATGCAATTTATTTATTTCTTTTTACTATTAGAGGAAAGAAATTGTTCCAAGCCAGCTATCATGCTAGGTGTCTGAGGACTAGGTACTTTAATATGTAATTGAAGCCCTGCCTCTTCTACTGCTTTGCAGGTACTAGAACCAAAGGCGCCAATGGCGGTTCCATTTTGTTTAAAGTTCGGCATGTTTTGGTATAAACTTTTCAAACCACTTGGAGTGAATAAACATATAACATCAAAACTATGTTCTGCTAGTACTTTTTTAATATCGCTAAACTCGGTTCTGTACATGTAGCCTAAATCAAATTTACATTCATGGTCTTTTAACCAATTCACAATTTCATTGTCTTGTTGGTTTTCGCTACACACATATAAGAAGTTTTCATTACTCTTGTGTTTGTTTAACACATCGAATAATTTTTTATTGGTTCCATCTGCACCAAAAAATACTTTGCGTTTGCGGTACATTATAAACTTCTGTAAATAAAGCGCTACCGATTCAGTAATACAGAAATATTTTGTATCCTGATTGATACTTACTTTTAATTCATCACAGGTTCTAAAAAAATGATCAATAGCATGTTTGCTGGTGAAAACAACAGCGGTAAAAACAGCAATGTCTATTTTGTTTTTTCTGAAGTCTTTTGCAGCAATGGGCACTAGTTGAATTAAGGGATGAAAATGAAGTGCTACTTTATGCTTTTTTTCCAAATCAAAATAAGGCGATTTTTCACTTTCTGGACGCGCTTGCGAAATAAGAATTTTTTTAATGGCCATTTTTATCATTCAGCTTTTAATACGTTCCGCCAAAATACTGCACCACCAGTTTATACAAGATTAAAATAGGCAGTATTTCGAATGCACAAAGGTAAAGAAAAAAATGAAAGGAAGATATATGTAATTTGTTTCTTACAGAGGTAAGTGAAAACAAATATCGATAAAGGAAAAGCAGTACTGAAAGGCCTCCAGCCCCTATAATAGCCGCTGGAAAATAAATAGGCTTAGCGAATGCCAAAATGAGAATAAAGGGCAAGAGCAATATGCCAAGTACTTTGTTTATCATGAATACCACGAATACATAGGTCTTTACTAATTCCTTCGTACTAAATATAGCGCCCGCTATTTCTAAACTGATATATTTTCCAAGGTATAGGCTTGTAAAAAAAAGACAAATATATAAGTAAACAAGCCAAAAAGATATGGGCAATAAATGACGGTTATAAATAAGAAGTGATGCCATTAAAGAAAAGCTTAAAATAAAACACAAATTCAATAATAAGGAAGCAACACTATTATTTAAGAGCTGTTCCCTATTTTGCATCATGCGCATGGAGGACTGACTAAATTGACTAAATAGTTTTTGAAAATACTGCGGATACATATTATTTACAAAACCATAAATAAGTATAATTCCCACAATCAAATAAAATAACCAGTCTTTATCTGAAACCGCATAACGCTGTTCAATTTTATAAATAATTTGCGTACCCTTATTCGTTAATGAATTTTGATTATACAACTTAAATGCATTTTTTTTATTACTATAATAAGTTTTATAAGATTTTACATAATCCACCAAGCTATCATTTTTTAATTCTAACTGCTCTTGCATAAACCAAGCATCGGCTTTTTGATAAGTGCCGGGCAAAGCCAGAATATGTTTTATCATTAAAGTGTCCTTTTTAAGCAAGGAGTCCTGGGCTAGTTGACTGGTATCTTTGACAGCTAAAGTAGTGGGCTTTTGCGCATAGGTATCTAGAGATAAGATAGTACCTAGAAGTACGCACCCTAGTATAAAAAAAACTTTATGGAGATTTAAAATCATCTACTGCAAAAATAAGTATCCTGATGCATAATTAGTAACTAATAGTTAGCTTTGTTCTTTAACTCTTTTTATGGCAGGCATCTACATTCATATACCTTTTTGCAAAAAAGCTTGCCATTATTGCAATTTCCATTTTTCCACGCAAACCCAGTATATTCAAGAATTTACGACCTCCTTAGTTGCAGAAATTGCTATGCAAAAAAATTACTTGAAGGGCCCTATTGAAACGCTTTACTTTGGTGGAGGCACCCCCTCTTTATTAAAGAAGGCAGAATTGGGAATGATTATCGAAGCCATACAATCAAACTTTAATTTGGCCCCTCATTTTGAGTTTACCATTGAGGCCAATCCTGATGATATTAATGAGCAGCTTGCTTCCGATTGGTTAACTCTAGGCGTGAACAGACTTAGCATAGGTATACAAAGTTTTCAAGCAGCCTCCCTTGCATGGATGAATAGAGCACATACTGTTAAACAATCGCATGCAGCCATAAAAATAGTGCAGGCCGCAGGCTTTAAAGACATTAGTGCCGATTTAATTTATGGCACACCTCATTTAAGTGATGAAGATTTGTTGGCCGATATTAAAACGCTTATTCAATATAATATAAATCATATTTCTTGTTATGCTTTAACAGTAGAAGAGAAAACAGCTTTATATTCAATGATTGCCAAAAAAGAAATAGAAGCCATTGATAGCGCTAAGCAAGCAAGGCAATTTGAAATTATTGTAAATGCATTAAGCGCTGCAGGGTTTGAGCACTATGAAATATCTAATTTTGCGATGCCGAATTGCAAAAGCAAACACAATAGTAATTATTGGAATCAAGTACCTTATTTAGGTTTAGGGCCCGCTGCACATTCTTACAATGGCAATCAGAGACAATGGAATATTGCCAATAACCAACTTTATTTTCAATCCATTAAAAAGAATTTAGTTCCTTTTGAATTAGAAAACCTAAGCAAGGATGAAAAATTTAATGAATATATGATGATTTCCATTAGAAAAAGTGAAGGCTTTTCTACTGATTATATAAAAAATATTTTTGGAGAAAAATACTTACAATCGGTTTTATCCATTGTTCCAAAGTATTTAGCACTCAACCAACTTACTGCTACAACTACTGGGTTTGCACTTACCAAAGAAGCCAAGTTTTTTGCCGACGGAATTGCCAGTGATTTTTTCTCTGTGAATAATTAGGGTAACTGCATAAATATCTAAAACAATACCAAACCCTTACTAGATATAAACTTGAAAAATAACTAATCTAGACTAGACCACATTAGACCAAAATTTTTTCTATTTCTTTGAAACTAGAGGCTGGGTCATGACCTTCCCATAATATTTGATAAACTGCTTTTATAATAGGTAATTCAACTTGAATAGAACTATTCATAGCCATAATACACTTACTAGCATTATACCCTTCTGCCACCATATTTAATTCTAATTCAGCAGCACGCACAGAATAGCCTTTCCCTATCATGTTTCCAAAAGTTCTATTTCTACTATGTAAAGAATAACAAGTCACAAGCAAGTCCCCTAAATAAACCGATGCGGTATGATTGGTGGCTTCTGCTTTATGATGGTTAGATTTCATAATGGCCGATAATAAACAATCCATTTCATTCGCAGCATTGGCAATAAATACACTTAAAAAATTATCTCCGTATTCTAAACCATGGGCAATACCCGCACCTAATGCATATATATTTTTGGCCACTGCTGCATATTGCACTCCTAACACATCGTTATTAATTCTTGTATTAATATATTCAGTGGCAAAGAAGGAAGCAATATGTTCTGTTTGCTTTGTATCTAGACCTGAGAAAGTTAAATAAGAAAGTTGTTCCGCCGCAACTTCTTCTGCATGACTAGGGCCTAGTAAAGTAAAATAGTTCTCTAAAGAAAAATTAAACGTGGTGGCTAAATAATCATTCAACAAAATATTATACTTTGGAATAACGCCTTTCACTGCAGAAATTATTTTTTTATTTTGTAAACAGCCTGGCTCAAGACCTTTCAAGGCTGCCTCAATATGAATAGATGGCACTGCTATAATAATAATATCGGACCCATCCACTAAGGCCTGAACACTGGCCGTAAAATTAATTTTAGCAATATCGAAATAGGTATTTCTTAAATAATGTGGGTTATGATGTCTTTTTGTAAAGTAGTCAATATTAGATTGTTGGCGCACCCACCAAGTTATGGGATGGTTGTTATCTGTAACAATTTTAGCAATTGCGGTAGCCCAACTTCCACTACCTATAATACCTATACGACTGTTTTCCATAGTACAAACATACGAAACAAATAAAAAAGGGGTGCATTTTTGAAATGCACCCCTTTTTTTAAGTATTTAAGTAAAGTCTACTAGCTTCTTATTTCTTTTCTTCAAAAAGCTTCTCCTTCGTTACCACTTTTACAAGGGTGCCGTCTTTTAAGGTCTTGCTTACGATGCTATAAGGCCCTGTAATAACCTCGTCTCCTACTTTTAAGCCAATAATTTCAATATAGTTAAGGTCTTGGATATCGGTTTTCACTTTCACCATTTTCACTTTATTATCCTTGCCTAAAACAAATACTACTTCCGATAATTCTTCGTCTTTTGTAGCATTCGCATTGTCTGCGGGCTTTTCTTCTGGCTTGCCAGAACCTACTTTTGTATCTTTTCCTTGACCGTCTTTATCTCTAGTTGTAACAGCATTCAAAGGAACAGTTACCACATTCAGTTTTGATTTGGTTTGAATATCAGCACTTGCTGTCATACCTGGTCTGAAAGGAAAAATATTATTGTCTTTTACTAAGTCGGTATAGCTTTCTGCAAGTAATCTAATATGTACTTTATAATTAGCTACTTCAGCAGATGAACTTGCAGTATTTGCGGTAGAAGTAATTGGGTTGGCAATTTTATAAACTATGCCTTTAAACTTTCTATTATTATAAGCATCTACTTCTACTAAAGCAGTATCGCCTAATTTAACTTTAGTAATATCATTCTCTCCCACATCTACTCTTACTTCAATACTTTTCATATCAGCTACACGCATCATTTCAGTACCTGTCATTTGAGCTGTTCCTACCACACGCTCCCCTTTCTTAACGTTCATTAAACTAATAATACCGTCCATTGGACAAGTAATAATAGTACGGGCTAAATCTTTTTCAGCTCTTGCTAATTGCGCTCTTACACCTTGAATTTGCGCTTCTCCACTTTTAATAGATTCTTTTGCTGAATTATAAGAAGACTCTGCAGAACGAAAAGCTTGTTCAGTTTGCTCGTATTCAGATCTTGAAACAATTTTGTCGGCAAATAATTTTTTATAACGCTCGTTGGTTGCTTTACTATTGTCATAAGCTGTTTTCAAACCACTTAATGCCGCTTTTACGTTTTCGTATTGCGCTTTTACTTGGTTGACACTAGCTGTTACCTGGTCTCTTTGAGAAGAATAAATGTCGGCATAAATTTTAGCCAGTACTTGCCCTTTAGTAACCTTATCTCCTTCTTCAACAAATAAGTTTACAATCTCACCAGAGATATCTGGACTTACTTTTACTTCCACTTCAGGATATACTTTACCACTTGCATTCACCGACTCGGTAATAGTTCTTAATTGAACTTTTTCAGTAGTCACTTCAGTACCATCTACCTTGCCAATCACGCCTGCTTTTTTTAGTCCAACTAAAAGCGCTATAACGGCTACTACTCCAACGCTTATCCAAATTAATTTCTTATTCATTGTATTTATTTTTACTGCTTAATTTTCTAATTATAATGTTAATGCTTCCCCTTTATAAAACTCTAATAGTTTAATTCTAAATACATACTCGTATTGAGCAGTTTTAAAATTTACTTTCGCTTTTAGGTAGTTATTTTGATTGTTTAATAATTCTATCGTGCCTAGTAATCCTAACTCATATCTTTTGCTTGCAAATTGATATGTTTTTTCAGCAGCGTTCAATGCTTTTTGAGTAGCATTTAATTTATTGAAAGAAACCACTGCATTGGTATAGGCTGCGTAAATATCTTGTTTCAACTTACGTTGCGTATTCTCTTCTTGTAAGGTTACACTTTGCAAATTCAATTTTGATTGCTTGTACGCAATTTTAGATTGATTGCCATTGAATATTGGAATGGACATTTGTAAGCCAACGCTTTGACCAAAGTTATTACCAACCTGTGTATTCCAACCATTCCATACTGTACTCCAATTTCTTGTTGAAGAAACAGGGGTGAAAATGGGTGATTGAACATAATACTTAGTGTTATTCACAGATACAAAAGGGGACGTGGCAGTAGGTGCGCTAAATCCGTTACTCTGATAACCACTAATATAATTAAACTGGTTAGAAAAGTTAGAAGTTAAGTTGTATCCAAAACTAATGGTTGGATAAAAACTTGCCTTGGCTACTAAAGTATTTTTTTGCGCTGCCTTCACTCTTAAAGAAGCCGCTTTTACATTGGGTAAGTTTTGAGAAGCAAAATTAAATACATAATCAGGTTGCAAATCCGCGAAAGATTGTAATTTAATTTGATCAACCGGTTGTGCTACAATTTCAAAATTTTGAGATGCGTCTAAGTTTAATAAGGCCATTAAATTTAATTTGCCTTGTTGCACATTAGAAATAGCAGAAATATAACTACTACTATCATTCGCTAACTGTGTTTCTAATTCTAATAAGTTTAACTCTGGCAATAAACCTACTTCTACTCTTTTAGCAGTGGCGGCTAATTGTTCCTTTGTTTGTTGTATTTGAATTTTCGCAATTTCAGTTTGCTCAATTGCCGATAATATTTGTAAATAAAAAGTAGCCACATTCAATGAAATATCATTGGCAATGGTTTGCTTATCGGTTTCACTTGCAAACCAACTTAAACTGCTTGCATCTGCACTGTTTTTCAACCTGCCTGCATTGAATAATTGCATACCTCCGTTTACTCCAAAATTGTTATACAAAAATTGAGTGTTAGAGAAGCCATTGGTGGTGGGGTCAATTGAACGGCCTAATCTTAGACCCATGCCTGTTGAACCACTAATTGTGGGTAGTCGGTTGGATTTAGCCAATTCTGCCTGTAGTTTGGCAAGTCTTGCCTGCACATCTGCCTGCTGAACAGAGATATTATGCTGAATGGCATACTCCACACAAGATCTTAGATCCCACTGAGTAGGTTCTTGCGCCATCAAGCTAATGGAAGAGAAAAATAAGCTTATAGTTATTATGTATTTCATGTAATGTATTGTTAGAACTCTTTTTACAGTACAAAAATAGTACATAAAGGCCTAGTTCAGTAATTTTTAGACAGACGGAAAAGGCAAGCGCTGAACAGCCATTAGCAACGATGAAAGGCTATAAATTAGGTTTTTTAGTCATAAATAAGCCATTTAGTGCTTAGGCTTATAATAAAAGACTCTATATAATATAAGTACAATACAAAGTAGAATAATGGCAGTTAAAGCCGAATAAGGCTTATCAATAACCACTGCGCAAGCCACTAAAGCATAGGATAGCACAAAAACCACACAGAAAATAGGTGTCCACTTCCTTAATGCTCCCGTAACGGCGCTATCGCCCTGATTTTTTCTTCTTAATATAAGTAAGGTAGCGGCCGAAGTACTCATACCCATACAATCTAAAAAGATGCTGAAGCTAAGTACGTCATCAACCCCTTTACCAAAAAAAGTAACCAAAATAGTAGTAATTGCAAATACAGTTAAGCCAGGCACAAGGGCATCGGTTTTAGGATGCTTCTTTTGAAAGATGGCAGGTAGCACTTTATCCTCACTCATGGCAAACATAACACGCGGGTTACTCATTAATATTACATTCACATAGGCAAGTACACTTAAGACCATGGCAAAATCAAAAACCTTGGCGCCAAATTTTCCAAACCATGCTTCAAATAATAAAGAGCCAATAGCATTGGCATTTTTCATTTGATCAAAACCTATTACTTGAATATAAGTATAGTTAATGGCTAAGTATAAAGACAGCACCACTAGTATACCCACCACAATTCCTCTTTGCATGGTCTTGGCCGATTTTACTTCGGATCCAAAATTTATAGTTTGTTGATAGCCTCCATAAGTAAAAAATACAGAAACTAAACTTACTAATAATAACAAAGCGCCGTTGGCTCCATCATAAGTATAAATTTTTCCTTCATTAATGCCATGTGGAGGAACCGTAACACCTTTGAATAAAGAAGAAATTAATAAAACAATTAAAGAAATTTTTACCACCATTAAAATATTCTGTGTGCGACTACTTGTTTTTAATCCCAGTAAATTAACAATATAAAAAAGCCCCACAGAAGCAGAGGCCACTATAATATTAAAAAAAGTACCAGAGGGTTGTCCAAATAATAAATCACTTACATAGTCGGCGCCAATTAATGCCACCACCGCTAGTGATGCTGCATTACTAATTAATATTAAAACATTAATGGTAAAACCAACCCCAGGATGATAACAGTGTGCAAATACTTTATAATAGCCTCCCATCACAGGAAGTCTTTGTCCAATTTCTGCATAAGTGAGTGCTCCAAATAAAGCAATTAAACCGCCAATAAGCCAGGCACTAAAAAATATAAGTGGGGTGCCCGATTTAGCAGCAATGGTGGCAGGCGTTTTAAAAATACCCATGCCAATGACCAAACTCACCACAATCATGGTTAAGCTAAAAAAATTAATACCTTGCTTTTCTTTCATAGTTAGTCAATGAATTATAAATATAATAAAAATGATCAAGTTTTCAACAAGCCGTTAGTAATTAAAAACCAGCAAGCATAGATAAGTACTAAATTTGATTCAGAATTAGGTTCATGCAAATGATTAAAAGGGAATCCCGTTAAAATCGGGGGCTATTCCCGTAGCTGTGAGTTCGTTGCTTAAAAGCAATTGGTGCAAAAAAAATCCACTGAAGCAATTTGGGAAGGATGCATCTAAAAAGAACAAGCCAGAAGACCTGCCTAGTTTAAAAAATCAACAGCTTTCGGGTAAAAAGCAGGGATTGTAAAATTTAGGCGGGGTAGCTTGTCTAATAATTATGGTTCTCTTTCTCCAGGAAGCTCATTGTTCACTCAGTAAATGAAAAACAAAACAATGAGCCAAAAATTAATCACGCTCTCGGTGTGGCTTTTCGCCACCACCCTTCTCTTTGGGCAAAAAGAAAATTCCGCTATTTTAAAAGATACGCTTAGAAAAAAAGTGGATTCTTCCATTAGTTTAGAAGAAGTTATTGTGACTGCTAACAAGCTAGAACAAAAACAAAATGCGACGGGCAAAGTAGTGACTGTTATTAATGCAGCTGCCCTTCAAGCCAATGCTGGAAGAACAATTGCACAAATTTTAAACGAACAAGCAGGACTTTATTTACCAGGAAGCTTAAGCAATGCAGGAACAGTGCCTAGTATATATATGAGGGGCGCTTCTAGTGGCCGTACCTTAATTTTAATTGACGGCATGCCAGTGGGCGACCCTTCTATGATTAGTAATGAGTTTGATTTAAACTTAGTACCCTTAAATTTAATTGAACGTATTGAAATTTTAAAAGGCGCTCAAAGCACTTTGTATGGCTCAGATGCCATTGGAGGAGTGATTAATATTATAACAAAAAATAAATCTATCGCTAATTTTTCAGGCGATTTTAGTACAGGATCCTATGGTACAAGAAAATTAAATTTACAACACAGTAATGCCATTGGAAAATTAAATTACGCAGTAGGCTTTGGCAATGAATCAGCTACTGGTTTTTCTTCTGCTACAGATATGACGGGTAAAAATAATTTTGATAAAGATGGTTATAAGAATAATAATTGGTTTGCGAATATTAATTATGCCATAAATAAAAACTGGAATTTAAAAGCCTCTACGCATCAAACAAGTTATAACGCCGATATTGATTATGGCGCTTTTAAAGATGATAAAGACGAAAAGTTTAACAATGCCACTAAATTGACAGGACTAGTTTTAAAATACAAAAAAGAAAAAACTATTTTTCAGTTTCAGTATCAATTAAGTACACAGGACCGTCAATACAAAAACGATAGCCTTGATAAATCCTATACCATTTTTGAAGATAATCAGTACACGGGTAAATCACATTTCGCAGATGCATTTTATTCAACCTCCGTTTCAAAAAATATACAATGGATTATGGGGGGCGATTTTAGATATGGCTCTTACCAGCAAACCTACGCCTCCATTAGTGAATACGGGCCTTACAACGATAATTTTAAAGATACTTTTCAATACCAGACAGCCTTATACAGTTCTTTATTAATAAACGATGCCTCTAATAAATGGGTATTGGAATTGGGTGGGAGAATGAATAAGCATAACCGTTATGGAAGCAATCAAACTTTTACGATTAGCCCTTCTTATAAATTAAGTTCAGAAATTCGATTCATGGCAAGTGCCTCCACCGGGTATAAAGCACCTTCATTATACCAATTAAGTTATAACGAAGCCTTACAACCTGAACAATCATTTAATACAGAAATGGGTGTAGAATATAAAACCAATACTGTTTTTGCAAGAGCGGTGTATTACAATAGAACCATTGATAATGGTATTGACTATAATTATATTGATTATAATTTCTTCAATTATATTAGGCAAAAAGTAAATGGCACGGAACTTGAATTGAATTGGAAGGCCAATGAAAAAAATAATATATCATTGAACTATACTTTAATGAATGGCCAAGAGACCAATCAAAATAGAGTAACCACTACCGATACCATTACTTATAATTATTTATTAAAGCGTCCTAAAAATACAGCAGGTATTCAATGGAGTTTTGAGCCATCTTCAAAATTAAATTTAAGTATAGCAGCTAGGTATATTAGTAAACGTTACGATGTAGGAGGATACGCTGCAGAAGATGTTAGTTTAAAAAGCTACACCTTGTTGAACGCGCATATTCAATACAAATTCAGTAAACATATTGTACTATATGCCGATGCGCAAAATATAGGCAACGTTGCTTTTCAAGAGATCAATGGCTACAATGCCATGGGGCGTATGTTGATGCTAGGCCTAAGGTTGAAATAAT
>CAITGN010000319.1:0-2225 GCA_903891965.1 uncultured Bacteroidota bacterium | reverse complement strand
TTTTTCTTATGTATTTATCATAGCGGCCACCCTGCCATAAAAAAACATTTTTAGCTACCTGTTGTGAAATGGTACTAGCCCCACCACCCAAGGGTATCTTAGATTTTTTATTTTTCTTTTTAGGGTGTAAACTTTTTTCAATCGCGTCCCAATCAAAACCCATATGATCTGTAAAAGCCTGATCTTCGCTGGCCATGGCAGCTAGCTTAATATTGTAGGACATTTTATCCCAAGCAACATAATCTCTTTTCAATCCTAATCCAAAGGCATTGGTAATTTGCGTAATTGTAATGGGAGGTTCTATAAATTTTGTAATAAGCACATACGCTAGTGAACTTAAAAAAAGAATAAGAAAAAGGCGACGTGTTTTTTTTAGCACAAATTCAATTTATAAAATTTCTACGCTAAAACGTTTTCCAATAGGTCGGTAATCGGGATTCGATTTTTTTACCAGCGAACCCGCTAGCCAAGCAACAAGGCCTCCAGCCAACCTAGGTATATTCTTAGACTCAAAAATATTATCCCCCTTAATAGCAGAATTTATAATGTTAACACTCAAATAACCAATGCCCCCTGCTTTTAAAAACGCACCATTGGTAAATACACTTCTAAAATGTCCTCGGTCTTTTGCAAAGGCCACTATTTCGTTAATATGCAAAACCAGCCTACCTAGTTTCAGGGTATCTTGTCCATAGGTACCAAACATGGTAACTGTGCCTTGTAAAGCAAACTGATTAATTTGAATGGAATCATTTCTAATCCAATCAATATAGCCCGTAAGCCACTGGGCATTGCTAAATTCAAAGTTGATATAATCTCCTTCAGTGAAGGATCTTACTACCACTCCGCGATCCTTTAATAACAATAGTTTACCACCCTGTGCACTAAGATCTTTGTGCAGCACGCAGAGCAGGGATACAAAAAAACAAAATTTAAGAATAGCTAATTTTTTCACTATAGCAATTTACGATATTTTTTATAAAGAGGATGACATATAAAGGAGAATAGAAGTAACCGCGCTGTATTAATATTGTAGCGCCCCATAGAACAAGGCAGCACTAAATAGCAAGATGATTAACCCAGATATTCTATTTATAATAATCATGTTTTGAAGCGTAAGCCTTGGTCGAAGCTTACCCGCTAATGCTACTTTTAATAAATCAGATAGCAGTACAAATAACAAACAAGTACCAAATACTAAAATTCTATACATAAGTGGACTTTCGGTTTCTTCCGCATTTGCACTAATAGCGGCCGTCCATGCAAACCAAAATAAAAACACACTAGGGTTTAAGGTATTCATAAAAAAGCCCGATAAAAAAGTTGAAACTAAATCTCTTTTAGTCATTAATTTTCCTTTACTATCCTCTCCCCCTTCAAAAATAATTTTTTTAAAAAATAAAGTATACACACTCATTACCAATAAAAAACCTGCGCCTAGCATGGCAATGAAGGATTTATGTGCTAAGGCCAATGTAAAAAAAGAAGTAAAAAAATTACAAATAAATAATAAGCTTATATCACTCATTGAAACGCCTGCCACAAAAACGTAACCCGCTTTATGTCCATTGGTTAAACTTTGTTTAAGTATCGCAAAAATAACAGGTCCTATAGAAATACTTAAGATAAGCCCAAGTAATAAACCTTTTAAGATGGGGGCTATCATAAATTAAGCTATAAATTTTTTCCAATCGTTCAGTAAATCACCTTTAATAACTCTCGGAAATTTATGCTGGCCGCCTACCTTACCCTTGCTGCTCATAAAATCCATAAATACATTTTCTTTCAGCACGGTAATAAATACTTTCTTTAAAGCACTTTTTCTTTCAACAGCATAATCATCATTTAATTCAATTAATTTCTGATCAATATTTTTGATAAGTAAATCACTGTCAACAGCGTCGTCGCAGGCAACATACCAATGATGTGCAAATAAATTTTCAAAAGGAACACCCGTTACACCAAACTCCGGAATAGAGATATTCATTTCTTCACTTACTAGTTGAATAGCCTTATTCATATTATCAACACTAAGGTGTTCACCCACTAAACTTAAAAAATGTTTTGTTCTACCTGTAATTATAATTTCAGCATTGACTTTATCAATAAAACGAATGGTATCTCCAATTAAATAACGCCATGCACCGGCAGCAGTGCTTATTAAAATGGCATAATCTTTATTTTCTTCCACTTCATGAATTAATAAAGCTTGAGGGTTTTCTACC
>CAITGN010000318.1:0-3327 GCA_903891965.1 uncultured Bacteroidota bacterium | reverse complement strand
CTGGTAAAGTACGTCGTGCTAAATTGTATTACTTACGCGATAGAAGCGGTAAGAGTGCTCGTATTAAAGAAAAAAGATTCTAGAAAGATAGCTAGTACACCACTAGTAAACTATACAAAGCCCCGTTTTCATATCCATGAAATCGGGGCTTTTTTTGTAACAAATAATTAGCTATTCATAGGTGTAATTCATAAAAAATACTGCTTTTCTATTTTATAATTACCTTACCTTTAAACTTCTAAATTTAATATTATGGGCAACTTAGGATTTCAAGAATTATTAATTATTGGTGTGGTTATTTTAGTAATGTTTGGCGGACGCAAAATCCCTGAATTCATGCGTGGATTAGGTAAGGGTATTCGCGAATTCAACGATGCTAAAAACAACGTGAAAAAAGAAATCGAAGACGGAATCAAAGAAAAAGACGAAAAACCTGCTTAATTTATAAGCCTTTGTTTCGGTTTACTTCCATCAAAGACTACCATGCTGCTTTAGTAGCAGCGCATACAACTTGTACCCAAGCAGTAAAACATTACTTGGACCAAATTGCTGCACAAGAAAATTTAAATGCTTATCTAGAAATATTTTCTGAAGAGGCATTAAGTCTTGCAGCGCATTTAGATGCCCAGAGAAACCAAGGTAAAACCTTAGGAAAATTACATGGTGTAGTAATAGGTATTAAAGATGTGCTTTCTTATAAAGGACATAAGCTAAGCGCTGCTTCTAAAATCTTAGAAAATTATTCTGCTGTTTATACAGCCACCGCTATTCAAAAATTAGTAGACGAGGGTGCCATTATTATTGGACGCCAAAACTGTGATGAATTCGCTATGGGAAGCAGCAATGAAAATTCTGCCTATGGTCCTGTAAAAAACGCCATTGATCATTCAAAAGTTCCGGGTGGTTCCTCAGGGGGCTCTGCCGTTTCTGTGCAAGCAGGTTTATCTATGATTAGTATTGGATCCGATACGGGTGGTTCTGTAAGACAACCTGCCGATTTTTGTGGGGTGGTGGGTTTAAAACCAAGTTATGGAAGAATTTCTCGATATGGTTTAATTGCCTATGCCTCTTCCTTTGATCAAATAGGTATTTTTTCAAAAACTATTGAAGATGCTGCCCTTGTTTTAGAAGTAATGGCAGGAACAGATGAATTTGATAGTACAGTTTCTAGTAAACCCGTTCCTGCTTATAGTAAAGAAATAGATAAGGCAAATAGCCCTAAAAAAGTTGCCTATTTTAAAGAAACACTTTTTCATCCTGGCCTAGACGCAGAAATTAAAACGCAAATAGAAAACTACTTCAAAGATTTAGAGGCAAAAGGATATATTGTTGAAGCCATTGATTTTTCTTTACTCTCTTATTTAGTACCTACCTATTATGTATTAACCACGGCAGAGGCGTCTAGTAATTTATCAAGATTTGATGGCATTAAGTTTGGACATAGAACGAAGGAAAGTATTACCGATTTAAATGACCTATATAAAAAAACGAGAACAGAAGGTTTTGGCGAAGAAGTGCAAAGAAGAATTTTACTAGGTAGTTTTGTTTTAAGTGCCGGTTATTTTGACGCCTATTTTACCAAGGCCCAACAAGTAAGACAAAAATTAGTAGACTTAACAAATACTGTGTTTTCGAAATATGATTTAATACTATCACCTACAGTACCTACTACTGCTTTTAGCTTGGGTGAAAAAAATCATAGTGCTACGGAAATGTTTTTAGCAGATATCTATACTGTGTATGCGAACTTGGTGGGTATTCCAGCCATATCCATTCCTTTGTTTACACATAGTAATGGCATGCCATTTGGCTTACAAGTAATGAGTGCTAGTTTTAATGAGGTAGGCTTATTAAGCTTTTCGAAAGAACAAATGCAAAGAATAAATGCTTAATAAAGTATAAAGGAGCTATTAAAAATCGTCTTCTAATTCATCTTTGTCGTCAAATAAATCATCGTCGTCAATATCTTTGAGATCATCATTCAAATTAAAGTCATCGTCTTCGTCTGATGGTTTAAACTTACCTGGTTTTTTGGAAGCTTTTTTCGGCATATCAAATTCTTCGAAGTCAGGATCCCAGCTTGTATCTTCTTCTGTCTTTTCCCAATCATCATTCACCTCATCCTCTTCCTCCAAGTCATCTTCGTCTACGTCTTTTTTCTTCGCAGTTGATTTACTTGCTTTCTCTGCTTTCACAACACCATTTTTGGGTGTAGCAGCCTTCTTTTCTTTGATAGTTTTTAATGCCATAGGTAATTACGAAATTAACAATGTAAAATTTCAACTCAAAATTGTATTTACCAAAAAAAATGAGTCTTTTTTTTGAAAATAATTGAATTTAATTTTGATTAAATATTACTTAGTGTAAATATAATTAATATTAAACATGTACGATTTGATCTCTTCCTGGTCCGTTGGAAACATATTTCACAGGAACGCCTAAAAATTTATTAATATAATCTATGTAGGTCTTCATAGTGGCAGGTAATTCTTTCTCAGATTTCATTTTAGTCGTATCTATATTCCAGCCTTGCATTTTTTTCCAAATAGGTGCAACCGGCGTGCCTACTAACTGAAAAGGCACATAATCAATCTCTTTGCCTTCCATTTCGTAAGCGATACCTAGTTCTAATTCTTTGAAAGTATCTAGAATATCGGCCTTGGTCATAATAATTTGTGTTACACCATTGATCATGCAAGTATATTTAAGGGCTACTAGGTCAATCCATCCACATCTTCTTGGTCTGCCGGTCGTGGCTCCAAATTCGCTACCTAGTTTTCTTAATTCTTCTCCTGTCTCATTATGTAATTCAGTAGGGAAGGGTCCGCTACCTACTCTTGTACAATAAGCCTTTGTAATACCAAATACTTCATTAATAAGTTTTGGGGCAATACCTAAACCAGTACAAACACCTGCAGAAATAGTATTAGAAGAAGTTACAAAAGGGAAGGTACCAAAGTCAATATCTAACATAGAACCTTGTGCGCCTTCAGCCAATACTTTTTTACCTTTTGAAATTTGATCGTTGATAAAGTATTCACAATTAATAATATTCATAGATTTTAGAAACTCTAAGGCTTCGAAAAACTCAGTTTCCATTTCACTAATATCTTCGTTGAAATTAAAGCTATCTAAAATTTTCTGATGCTTCATTCTTAAAGTAATGTACTTGCTAATGAAGTTCTTACTTAATAAGTCGCCTACTCTTAAGGCATTACGGCCGGTCTTATCCATATAGGCAGGGCCTATTCCTTTTAAAGTAGATCCAATTTTACTCTCGCCCTTGGCTAATTCAGAAGCTTTATCTAATGCACGGTGTGAAGGAAT
>CAITGN010000317.1:0-8605 GCA_903891965.1 uncultured Bacteroidota bacterium | reverse complement strand
TGGCTCTCTATCTATAAATGACATAAAACTAAATTTATTAGCAATATTAACTAAATAATTTAGTATTTAATACATTTATTTATACCCTTTTTTTCTGCTATTTATACCCTGTTTTGGAGGGACTATTTTTCTAGGGGTTTAGAATCAGGACTTTATCAAGGGGGTTGGCGTATATTGGGCCCGAAACTGTGGTAGTATGTCAAAATTTTATATCGATCCTATTATTGGAAGGGCCAAAACCATTGACACTTCTTTTTATTTAGAGCCTCAAATACTAGAAGCTTCTAAAGAAAAAATATTTGCCCCTAGCTGGCAATATGTTGGACATACAGGCATGGTTCCGAATGTAGGCGACGCGCATCCATTTAAATTATTGGAAAATTATATAGGGGAACCCTTAGTGCTTACCAAGGATGCCAATGAACAAATACATTGTTTGTCGAATGTATGTACGCATAGAGGGAACTTAATGGTATACGAACCTTGTTCTGCGCAAAAACATTTGCGTTGTAAATACCATGGCAGGGCTTTTCATTTAGATGGAAAATTTATTTCTATGCCAGAGTTTACGGCAGTGCAAAATTTTATTCCAGAAAACAATCACTTACATAATTTGCCTTTATTTAAATGGGGGCCTTTATTATTTACACAATTAACCAAAGGCATTGGCCCAGAAGTTTTTTTTCAAGAAATGCAAAAGCGTGTAGGATGGTTGCCTATTGATAAATTAGTTTTTGATGCAGCCAGATCGAATGATTATTATATTAAAGCCAATTGGGCATTGTACTGTGAAAATTATTTAGAAGGATTTCATATTCCTTTTGTACATCCAGGACTTAATGCTTTTTTAGATTTTAAAGATTATTCCACTGAGTTATTTCCTTATGCAAGCTTGCAATTAGGCATTGCAAAAAATAATGAACATTGTTTTGATATTCCTTCAGCGCATCTGGATGCAGGTAAAAAAATAGCAGCCTATTATTTCTGGGTGTTTCCGAATATGATGTTTAACTTTTATCCATGGGGCTTGTCGGTGAACATTATAACACCTATTGATGCAGGTAATACCAAGGTGAGCTTTTTAAGTTTTGTATTTGATGCAAGTAAACTAGGTCAAGGCGCTGGAAGCGGCTTAGATACAGTGGAACAAGAGGATGAAGAAATTGTTCAACATGTACAAGAAGGCATTCGCTCTCGTTTTTACCGTTATGGAAGATATGCCACTTTGCGCGAGCAAGGCACACATCATTTCCATAGTTTGTTAGCTAACTTTTTGCAGCAATAATTTATTTTACCCACTGCACGGCTACAGTCCAATCGCTGCCTGCGTAGACATGATATTTTTCAGAAAAACTTCCTTGGTTCAAGGCAAAAGATAAATTCATTAAACTATTTAAATAGGCAAGAGGTTTTCCAACGCCTACACCTCCAAAAGTATTTTCAAAAGGCATGCTACCGGTATAGACTATTTTTTTATTTTTAAAAATTTCTACCTGTATTTCATTTTTGGTATGCGCTAAGACATTAAATTTTTTCCAATAAGATTGGTCTATATTGGTCCAAATATTTCCATATTGAATATCTAGTATATCAATGGTGCCTTTTAATTGATTACCCACTAATGCTGCTTTTTGAAAAGGAAGCGAGGTAATAGCAGCCGTACTTATTTTACCCACTTGTTCGTAACTAATTTTATGTGAAGCTAAACGAGCAGCAGTAAAAGCATAAACATCTCTACCATGAAAAGTATAAGAAGCTTCTGAATTTTTTCTTCTATTAGTTACTTCATCAATTTCGCGAATGGAATCAATGCCTAATGAAGCTGCAATTAAAGTAAGTGTTCCGTTGTCAGGAGTAACAATATAATGTCCCGATTTTGTTTTTACCACCACCGATCTTCTTTCTGTGCCCACGCCAGGGTCTACCACCGATACAAACACTGTTCCTGCAGGCCAGTAAATAATAGTTTGGTCTAATCTATAAGCAGCTTCCCAAATATTATAAGCAGGTATATCATGTGTAAGGTCATATAATTTTAAAGAAGCATCCACTGCAGTAGCCACGCCTTTCATAGCAGAAACGGCCCCATCCTTGGTGCCAAAATCGGTTTGAAAAACCACAATGCCATTTTGCGCTGATGCTGTTAATGCAGTTAATAATAAAATAGCACAGCTAGTAATTATTTTTTTCATGATAACATATTTTTTATATAAAAATTAAAATACAATAATACTTTTTCGTAGCGAACTTTGTGAGCGAAGCGATCAGAGAGTCAGAAAAAGGTATTTTGTATTTTAATGATATAATTTATTTTATTACTAATTAAAAAAGCCTTCCCGAATGAACGAGAAGGCTTTAAAGTTATTCAAAAATTGTCATTAAAACTTAAAGACCAATTTGCTAAATATTCTCATACCATTGTAACCCATTTGAACGCCATCCCAAGGGCCACCTGTTTCATTGTCACCCGCCCACCATTTAGCTAGTGGATTCACTGCGAAGTCGGGGTGTACATTTAAAATATTATCCGCACCTAAAATCAAAGATGTTTTTTTGTTTAATTGTACATTTAAATATAAGTCGGTAGAAACTTTACCGCTGTAATTAAATACCTCTGGTAACATTACATTTTCATCTGCATCAGAAGGTACTTCAGGATTAATACCATCACCATTATATCCAAAGCCTGTTAAAGCAAGTGCGCCAAAATAAGTAAGACGTGTTCCAATGCTCACTTTATTTTTTGTGTAATCAAAACTCATAGAGAATTTTGATTTAGGAGCAGAAGCTTTTAAGAAATATTTTTCTCTATCATTAAAGAAAGTATTTGCATTGTATTCTGTGGTGCTTAAGGCAGCAGGTACATTAATTGCATCAATTTTAATATCTTGAATATTGGCTACAAATAAAAACTTGAATTTTTCTGTTGCAGAAATTTTCTTTTGATAATCGGCTACAAAGTCAACCCCTGTATTCGTTGTATTCACTGCATTGGCAAAGAACTGAGCAGTAGCAACACCTAAGCCATTCAACTTAGAAGTTAATTCAGCAGGAAGTGATTCATCACCTGCGCTAAATAAACCTGATAATACCACTCTGTCTTTCATTTTAATGGAATAACCATCTACCGTAAAGGTTAAATTTTTAGAGGGTTTCCAAGAAAAGCCTACGCTCATATTGGTAGATGTTTCTTGTTTCAATTTTGGAATGCCTGCTAGTCTCGTGATAGGATCGTCGTTATTCGCAACACGAGATTGAACTAGTCCTCCATTAGAGAAAGAAGTTAAAGTATTGCTGAAATATTTTTGTTGTAAGGAAGGAGCGCGGTAGCCAGTACTAAATGAACCTCTCAAATTAAAATTACTACTCAATTTTAAACGAGCAGAAGTTTTAAAAGTAGCTACAGAACCAAAGTCAGAATAATTCTCTGCTCTTACAGCAGCTGTAATTAAAAACATTTCTGAAGGGGTGAATTCAATATCGCTATAAGCACCTGTTACAATTCTATTGGCTTTTACTTTATCATCTGGGCTGAAGCCTGGAAAACCTTGTGAACCTGGCGCTTGCTCTAAACCATATGTATTGGTAAAGGCCTTATAAGAATTAATCTCACCTTTAAAAATACTGTACTCTTCAAATCTTAATTCACCACCATAAGCCACTTTAATACCACCGTTGTTCACCTGACCAAATTGTTTAGAGATATCTAAGTTGGAAGTGTTTTGTAAGAAATTAAAACCTCCGTCGTCGAAATGGGTTTGACTTATATTGCCAATATTAGAGGCGTTGAAAGTACCATCACCAAAGTAATGGAAATTATTATTTCCAAAAGCATTGCTTAAATCCCAGTCCCAACCACGGCTGCTTGTTTTAGAAAAGCCAGTCACCATAGAAACGTCTTGAATATTGGCTTGTATATGTGGGTTATAGCTGGTGTCTCCAGAACCTGATCTAAACATAATATCAGGTACGAAAATTAAACTGCCATTAGGGTTTACAGAAAAACGAGTAGGTCTTGCCGACCAGTTACGCGTATAAGCGTAAGCGTCTGATTTTTTTGAATTGATACTTCCAAAGGCATAAAATTTAATGTCATCACCTAGGGGTACCTCCATATTAAACATTGCTCCCAAAGAATTCATAGAACCATCTCCAAAACCTTGTCTCCAAGTATTGGTAGGCAAACCATATTTGTCTTCAATATTGGAAGATGCTGCTTGACGGAAAGTTTTTCCTTGGTCTAATGCATCAAAAGATATATTAATGAATCCTCCTTTTTTTCCAATATCAAATCCTCTATTGGCAGAAACAGATTTCGTTACACCGTCAATAGGACCACTATATAAATAGTCTTTATTATCTTTAAATTGATTGGTGTTAAATTTTTTATCATAATAACCTGCCATACCTGTAGTGATATTCCACTCGTTGGTATTTTTTCTTAAAACAATATTCATGACACCTGCAATCGCATCAGAACCATATTGTGCAGAGGCGCCATCTCTTAAAATTTCAATTCTATCTACAGCAGACATAGGAAAACCATTTAAGTCTACTCCAGAACCACCACGACCTCTTGTTCCAAATAAACCTACTAAGGCGGTGCTATGTCTACGCTTGCCATTTATTAAAACTAAAGTTTGATCAGGGCCTAAACCTCTTAGTGTACCAATATCTACGTGGTCTGCACCATCTGCTCCCGATTGTTTATTATAGTTAAATGAAGGGGCTACAAAATTTAAAGTAGAAGTTAAATCCATTCTCGCCGTATTCATTCCAACATCTGTTAATTTAATTACATCAACAGGCACTGGCGATTCTGTTTTAACACGACCCGCACCTCTAGATCCCACAAGAATTACATCTTGTAAGTCGGAAGTACTTGCTGTTAAAATAATATTCATAGCATTACCAACAGCCAATTGTTTTTTTGATTCAAAACCAATTGAGCTAAATTCTATTACATCATTGGTATTGGCTGCAATAGTGAAGGAACCATTTTTATTGGAAGTGGTTACTGTTTTTGAATTTGCTACTCTAATAGTAACACCTTCAAGTGCATTGCCTTTTGAATCACTAACGACTCCTTTAATGGTTTGGTTTTGAGCAAAACTGTTTAGGGTGAAAAGGGAGAAAAATACCAAAAACAGGGGGGTTAATTTTGTGCGCATGTGGTTTGATTTGTTATCAATTTACAACTTTTTCAGGTTTTATGTTTTATACGCTATAATTAATTACTTTTATTGAGCATAAAGCATCAATTTTTACCCCATGGAGGCAATTTTAAAACATATTGAAAATCTATATAATACCATTCATGCCCATCCTTGGGATCGAATTCAGAAAATACCTCAAAGTGGAGGGGATCGTATCTATTTTAGAATAAGTCAGGGGGAGAAGTCTTGGATTGCTACTTATAATTTAAATATTAAAGAGAATCAGACCTTTATTTACTTCGCTAAACATTTTTATGAAAAGGGGATGCCTGTTCCTAAAATATTAGCGGTAAATGAATCTTGCAATACTTATTTGCAAGAAGATGTGGGGGCCGTTTCTTTACTAGATGTTTTAGAGCAAGAAGGAAAAACGGATGCAGTATTTACATTGTTTCAAAAAAGTTTAACCGCTTTAGCTAAATTACAAATTGAGGGTGCCAAGGGTTTAGATTATTCTAAATGTTTAACCTCAAAATATTTTGGAAAGCATTCTATTTTAACCGACTTACTTTATTATAAGTATTATTTTCTGGACACTTTGCAATATGCTTATGATAAACAAGCTTTAATTGATGAGTTTGAAATACTAAGTGATCAGTTAGCGGTTAGTCATTTTGATAATTTTATGTTCCGCGATTTTCAGAGCAGAAATATTATGGTGCAAAATGGAGAAGTGTATTTTATAGACTTCCAAGGCGGTATGCAAGGTGGACTACCTTATGACGTGGCTTCCTTGTTATGGCAGGCCAAGGCAGGGCTATCCAATGAATGGAAAGAAAAATTATTAGATCATTATATTGCTGAATTACAAAAGTTATTACCGAGCCCCTTAGAAGCAAAAGACTTTAAAAAACAATACAATGGTTTTGTTTTATTAAGACTATTACAAGTTTTAGGCGCTTATGGTTTTAGAGGTTTGTTTGAAAGAAAGGCACACTTCTTAACCAGCATACCTTTGGGTTTAGAAAATTTAAAAAGTTTTTTAAAGACCTACTGCTTAGACAAAGACACGCCTGTTTTTGCTTCCATCTTAGATTGGATGGTAAGTGAAGAAGTGATTGAGCGTTTTACTCCGCCAACAGCGAATGCCAATACACCTTTAGTAATTACAATAAATAGCTTTAGTTATAAAAAAGGAATTCCTGCCGATGACTCTGATAATGGCGGTGGCTTTGTATTTGATATGCGTGGTATTTTAAATCCGGGAAGAGTAGAAGAGTATAAAAAACAATCGGGCTTAGATAAACCTGTGCAAGATTTTTTAGAACAAAGAACAAAAATGAACGGATTTTTAAATAGTGTTTGGGATTTAATAGATATTACCGTAGAAGATTATTTAAAAAGAGGGTTCACTTCACTACATATTAATTTTGGCTGTACAGGTGGACAACATCGCAGTGTATTTGCAGCTGAACAAACTGCCAGACATCTTAGAAATAAATACAAGATCAAAGTATTGCTAGCACATACCAATAAAGAAAATTGGGTTAAATAATATTTGCATGAAAGCCATGATATTAGCAGCAGGATTAGGTACGAGGCTCAAGCCTTTTACCGATTTTCATCCCAAGGCCTTAGCCATGGTGAATGGAAAATCTTTGTTGCAAAGAAATATAGAATACCTGCAAGCCTTTGGTATTAATGAAGTGGTAGTGAATGTGCATCATTTTGCAGATCAAATTATAGAAGCCGTTAAAACCAATAATGGATGGGGTTCCCAGGTTTTCATTTCCGATGAAACCGCAGAAGTATTAGAAACAGGAGGTGGCGTTTTGTTTGCAAAATCTTTTTTTGAAAAAGAAGAAAATTGGCTAGTAATGAACGCCGATATTTTAACCAACTTAGATATTGATAAATTAATTGCTGCTGACAAAGTTTTGTCAGAAGGAGTAGAAAATTATATTGCCACTTTAGCGGTGACAAGTAGAGTGTCCAGCAGAAATTTACTATTTACAACAGATGGTAATTTAATAGGTTGGAGAAATAATACGACACGTGAAGAAAAATGGGCAGGACTCAATACTACAGAACATCATGAGCATCTTATAAATCCTATTGCCAAAGCCTTTAGTGGTATTCAAATAATACATCGTAGCTTTTATAATACGAATTCTATGTCTGGTAAGTTTTCTTTAATAGATGCTTATTTACAAGCGGCTGCAAAGGGCAGTATTGGTTATTACGACCATAGTGACAGCATTTTATTAGATGTAGGCAAGCCTGAAAATATTGAAAAAGCAGAAAGCCTTTTCAAATAATCTAAAAAATTTTCTCAAATAACTAAGGCAGTTTCATTCTCTGCACAACTCCTTTATACTCTAATGTATATTTTTTTCTTATCTAAGTAGTAAGCAAGTATTCCAAAAAAGGCAATAATGCTTAAAGCGTATACAAAAGAGCCTACGCGTAAATCGGTGTTGATATTTTTACAAATATGTTCATAAAACCAAGGCAGCGCTGAAGTATAGACAGGCTCACCTTTTTCGTCTGTATGGTCCACCCATCTTAGCAAGGCTAATACACGCGGTAAAAATCCGCTGAGTACAAATACAAATAAGGGGTTCTTCCCAAATACATCGAAAAAATGACTCCATTTACCTTTGGCATTTTGAAACTCTAATAAATATATAAGCATGCCTAAACTTACCATGGCAAGTCCGCTGGTATATAATACATAACTACTAGTCCATATTTTTTTATTAATGGGAAAACTAAAATCCCAAATATAGCCTACGAAAATAAGTACAACACCTGTTAAAAGTAATTGCGCTAACATTTCGTAATTCTTTCCTTTTAACTGAATGTATTCACCCACTAAAAAACCCAGTATCACTTGTACAATGGCAGGTAATGTGCTTGTTAATCCTTCTGGGTCAAAGGGAACGCCTTCTCCTTTATAAATATGTGATACTCCTAAAATAGCCTGGTCAATGCTATTGCCAAAATAGCCCGATAAACTAAATGGATGACCGGCAACGCCTAATGCATAAGTGAGCACCCAATAAATAACGAGTATCATCATGCCAACAAATAGTGCTATGCGAGATTTCCCATAATAAATTATAATAGAGGCGAAAAAATAACAAAGTGCAATTCTTTGTAGTACGCCTAAAATGCGCACCATTTCCCAAGGCTTAAATACTAATTCAGTACCAGAGAATTTTATAAAAGGACTCCAGTTTAAAAATAGTCCAATACCAAATATTAAAAGTGTACGCTTTATTACTTTAGACCAAAATTCAGCAGCACCTGCATTTTGTAATTTGGGCATTACAAAAGACATGGCATTACCCACTGCAAATAAAAAGAAAGGAAATACTAAATCGGTGGGGGTACAACCATGCCAGCTTGCATGACCCAAAGGGCTGTATATATGTGCCCAAGAACCT
>CAITGN010000316.1:0-2048 GCA_903891965.1 uncultured Bacteroidota bacterium | reverse complement strand
TCGTTGGTATCAAAACTTAATAAGTCCTGGTGTAAATAGCCAATAGTGGTATCTCTTCCTTTTTCAACGGTTCCTTTGCTAGGGGTAAGCTGGCCTACCAATATTTTTAATAAAGTAGACTTTCCTGTACCATTATAGCCAATTAAACCAATGCGTTCGCCTGGTTGGATGGACCAATTCGCCTCACTCACAATTACTCTTGCCCCAAACTCAAATGTCACATTTTGTAAACCTATTAGCATATTTTTTCAATTCAGACCGCAAAGTTAGCAAGTTGGACAATCTAATTATGCATAAATTTGGAAAAAGATTTTATGAAGCCCTATTTCTTTATCCTTTTTGCCTTTTTAGTGATGGCTTGCACTAGTCCTGAAGAACCTGCTATTAATAAGGAGCTATGGGCCTATAGCCCTGAAAATAATCAGGTAAATTTTGATAAAGCCTGTATGCCAATATTAAATAATTATCAAGAATTATTAAAAGGGGTAGCGGCTGGGGACACGGCTACTATATTTAATGCAGCAAAAACCTTAATTCAATTAACCGATTCTTTCCCTGCTGCTGCTATTACATTTAAGGATAGTTTAGTGCATGAACAGGCCAAGCAATCGCTCAATAATATTAATGCTGAATTACAAGGATTGTTGGCTGAACAAAGTTTACCTGCTATTTATATTGCCACACATATGGTATCTATTCAATTACTGAATTTATTAGCCAATATTGGTTTTAAAGAAAAGAATATTTATGTTTTCAATGTACAGGATGAAAAACTAGAAGATGGACTTATTTGGTTTGGATGGAATAAAACAAGTAATGATCCTTATCATTCCAATAGAAAAGATGAAATAACCGCACAACAGTTCTTGCAAGAAAAATTCTAAGGACTTGGTTTTTTCAGTTCAAAAATAATCATCGCATTTACACTTAAAGTAGAAGTAATATATATTTCTTGTCTACTCGTGCCATCTTTTACCACCATGAGTGCAGTGTTTGGAGGAACCGTACCTAAATTATGGGCGACAATAATAATTTCATGACGAATATTGTCTTTATTAAAATTCACATCAATATGAGTGGCTTTGTAACTAAGTCTTTTATTTTCAAGTACTAAAACTTTATTATCAAAAATCATAATAGTGTCGTTGTCAATGGTGCCATTATCGTATAAGTCAATACTAATGGAGGGGCTATTGACAATCACTTGTTTTACTAATTTATTTTCTCTACCTACTAAAACCCAGGGCAGTATTTGACCAGAAGTCTTAGTGGCATTGGTATTTGCATTAGCATTAGCACTCGTTTCGTTAACAGTAGTTGCTTTAGTATTCTCTGGTAAAGTATTCACAACTGTACTAGCTGGAGCAGCACTTGTTTGAATAGAAGAAGCTTGGTTCGTAGAACTTTGAATAGAAGAATTTTGAATTGAATTTGTTTGAATTGTATTGGACTTCGTTGTAGTGTTCTGTGTTTTGTTTCTTTGATTTGGTTTAGCTAGTACTTCTTTAACGACTGTTGGTTGTTTTAGAGAACTTGGTTTAATTTCTTTTTCAATAATTTTTAAAGCACTATTTTTAGGAACTGCTGTTTTTGCATTAAACTCTTTTACAATGGGACCTTCTTTTTCTAAATACACTTTGCCTCCACCACAATCTTTCCCAGAAATTTCGTTAGTAGCTGTATAAGTACCTTCTAGAATTTCATAACCCCTCAAATTTCGGTAGCTTAGAAAATTGTTCATCAAACAGGCTTCAAAATTCCCCACCAATTTCATTTTGTCAAAACGCGTTTCTCTAATACTAACTAATTGCGTATTTTCAGAATGCATTCCTGTAGCCATGGCATTGGCTGTAAAATTATTTGAAATTTTAGAGTAGGTTTTCGCTGTAAGGCTATGGTCTAGATTTTCTTTTATGACTATTTCATAGGTAACTATTTTACCATCGAGCTCATTACTAGGTGTAAAATAGCCTCTCCATTTCCCAGTAAGGTCTTGGCCTATAACCAGGGTAGGTATGCAAAAAGCGAGTAATAAATAAACTAGGCTG
>CAITGN010000315.1:0-4674 GCA_903891965.1 uncultured Bacteroidota bacterium | reverse complement strand
TTCACCGCAGAATAGCCACTTAAAAAATCGAAGTATTTATTACCATCTACATCGTATAAGTAAACACCTTCCCCTCTTTCAAGAACTACTGGAAGTGGGTGGTAATTATGAGCGCCGTATTTTTCCTCAAGTGCTAAATATTTAGCAGCATTGGAACTAATAGTTGAATGAGTCATTTCTGTAAATTAAATGAATGGAAATTATATTGTTGAGAAAACTGTATACAAATGCGAAAAATGAATTTCGCTTGCATACAAAAAATAGGAGGTGGTTAAACTACCCCAAGGGATGATTGAGTAAATCTAGGTTTCTATGTAAAAAACTTCCCATGTTCATAGTGCTAAGTTAGTTTTTTTAGGTCAATTTCCCATATTTTGGGCTTACATTCGCAAAAACAATTACTTTGAAACCGCTAGTCTCCATAGTCATATTAAATTATAACGGGGCCGGTTATTTAGCAAAATTCTTGCCATCCGTTTTATCTACTCAATATGAAAATTTTGAAGTGGTGGTGGCAGACAATGGTTCTTCCGATAATTCTATTTCTTTAGTAAAAGAAAAATTCCCTTCCGTTAAAATAATTACGAATAATACAAACGAAGGTTTTGCAGGTGGCTATAATTGGGCCTTGCAAAAAGTAAAAGCCGATTATTATGTTTTATTAAATTCAGATGTGGCTGTGGATCCTCATTGGATACAGCCCATGGTAAATTTATTGGAGTCCAATAAAACTATTGCTGCTTGTCAGCCTAAAATTTTATCTTTTAATAATAAGGAAGTATTTGAATATGCAGGGGCAGCAGGAGGTTGGATAGATGCATTGGGCTATCCTTTTTCAAGAGGACGCGTATTTGATGTTTGTGAAAAAGATAATGAGCAGTATGATACTGCAGCGCCTATATTTTGGGCAACCGGTGCTTGTATGATGATTCGTTCTGAATTATTTCATGCCATGAATGGATTTGATGCAAGCTTCTTTGCACATCAAGAAGAAATAGATTTATGTTGGAGATTACAATTAGCAGGTTATAAAATTTATGCTTGCCCGCAATCGGCAGTTTATCATGTGGGTGCAGGTACCTTACCAAGAGGTGGTCGTAAAGTGTTTCTGAACTTTAGAAACAACTTAATCATGCTCACTAAGAATTTGCCTTTATCATCGCTTTTATGGAAATTGCCCGCTAGGTTTAGTTTAGATGCTATTTCAGCCTATAAGGGCTTATTAAGTGGCGATACAAGCTTCTTTTTCGCTATTGCCAAAGCGCATTTTGCTTTTATGGGCTATATATTATCGGGTAAATTGAAAAGAACTAAATCGCCAAAAGCCTTAGAAACACTAGAGGGCGTTTATCCTGGATCCTTGGTTTATCAATACTTTATTAAAAACAAGCAATATTTTAGTAAAATAGTGACCAAACTAGCTCATTATTAAGAACTTGTTGCTATTTTTGCATCCGTAAATAAACAATATGTCACACGATTTACAAGATAATACAGCTGAGAAAGATATCGCCACTAATTGGGTAAGTTCGTCTCGATTCTTTTTCTATGTGTCTATTTTTGCTATACTAGCATTGGTTTTAGGTAATTGTAGTAAACTCTACACTAGCCGTTTTGTTAAACCCAATCCAGAAGTACAAACTAGCTCACAGTATAAGCCTGAGTATAAGTAAGAAAAAAAATTTGTTTAAGAGCGCTGTTTCGTTATTTTTGCAGTCCTAAAAATAGTTCTTATACAAGCGAAAGTAGCTCATTTGGTAGAGCACGACCTTGCCAAGGTCGGGGTGGCCGGTTCGAGCCCGGTCTTTCGCTCCAAAAATCCCGTTCTTCGGACTGGGATTTTTTTTAAGTCTGATGAAGACGCCTTGGTGGTGGAACTGGTAGACACGCAGGACTTAAAATCCTGTGGGCCGCAACGCCCGTGCGGGTTCGATTCCCGCCTGAGGCACAAAGCCTCTCACGAAAGTGAGAGGCTTTTTTTATACGAGCAGCTTCAAGAGCTTGCTCTTGTAAGCAAGGGAGTATAAAAAAAGCAAAGTATCCCGATACTCGGGATACTTGAAAGGCTTTGGGTAAGACCGATTAACGAGGAAGACGGTGAACGAAGTGAACCGGCAGTCCTGAAGTTTGTTTATCTTAGTTACTATTAATTGTATTTAAAATTTAACCATGTCTCAAGAAAATATTTCCAAAAACTTTTTAGAACTGGTGGCCATCATGGACCGCTTAAGAGCAGAGTGCCCTTGGGATAAAAAGCAAACTATACATTCATTAAGAAGTAATACCATTGAAGAGTTGTATGAATTAGTAGACGCCATTATTGAAGAGGATTGGCAAGGCATTAAAGAAGAGCTAGGTGATTTATTTTTACATATTTTATTTTACACTAAAATAGCCTCTGAAAAAAATGAATTTATTTTAGAAGAAGTGATTGCAGGTATTTCAAAAAAATTAATTCATAGACATCCGCATATTTATGGTGATGTGAAGGCAGAGACGGAAGAGCAAGTGAAATTAAACTGGGAACAATTGAAATTAAAAGAGGGTGATGGTAAAAAAACTATATTAAGTGGTGTGCCCAATAGTTTGCCTTCCATGGTAAAAGCATTAAGAATACAAGAAAAGGTAAAACAAGTAGGTTTTGAATGGGAGAATAAAGAACAAGTTTGGGACAAGGTAAATGAGGAGATAGGAGAGCTACAGCATGAGATTGCACAAAATGATCATGAGAAGATGGAAGATGAATTGGGGGATGTATTTTTTAGTTTAATTAATTATGCGCGTTTTTTGAAAATAGACCCTGAGACTGCTTTAGAAAAAACGAATAAGAAGTTCAAGAAACGTTTTGAATTGATGGAAGCTTATGCTAAAGAGAATGGATTAGATTTAGCCAAGTTAAGTTTGGCTGAAAAAGAAGCTATTTGGCAAAAGATGAAATAATATTGATTGAACTATTCTATAAAATTAAAAGCCCCCCGAATTATCGAGAGGCTTTTTCATTCCACCTAACCCAACCAAAAACAACTTTTATTAAATTATTTACTTATTCATTTAAGTTTAATATAAATGCGTAGTTGCCAAAATAACCAGGATAGACTCCTGAAATTTTAACACTGCTAGAACTTGCTTTTTTCAAAGCCTCATAAAATTCTTCTACTGTTTTAACAGGCTCTTCGTTTACATGTGTAATCACAAATCCTTTTTCAATTCTACTTTTACCAATAATACCTGTTCCTAATTCTTTAATTAAGACTCCACCTTCTAAGTCGTTCTTTTCAGCAGTAGCTTTATCAATGGTTTCTAATTTACCACCTAATTTTTCAGCGGCCTTAGAACTTTTTACTAAGTCGGTAGTACCTAGTTTAGCTCTTAATATTACTTCCATGGTCATTTCCTTGCCTTCACGCTTCACTATCAAATTCATTTTATCTCCTGGCTTGTATCTAGAAACTTGTTCTTGTAATTCTGGAGAAGTTTTTACAGCCACTCCATTTATTTTAATAAGTACATCTCCTTTTTTAATGCCTGCAGCTTTTGCGGCACCTCCGTCTAATACATCGGTAATTAAAATACCTTCACCTTCTTTATATTTTGTGTTTAATTCTTCCAATACTTTTTTCAATTCTTCTTCAGACAAACCATCCTTAGGATAGCTAATGCCTAAATAGGCTCTTTGCACTGTGCCATATTTAACAATATCGGTCACTACTTTTTTTACAATATTCACAGGAATAGCATAAGCATAGCCTGCATAAGATCCAGTAGGAGAGGCTATGGCAGAGTTTATACCTACTAACTCACCACTGGTATTTACTAAGGCGCCACCACTATTACCTTGGTTCACTGCAGCATCTGTTTGTAAAAACGATTCTACTGGTTTATCGCTCTGTCTTGAATTAATATCAATAGAACGGTTTTTAGCACTAATAATTCCTGCTGTAATTGTTACATCTAAATTTAATGGATAACCAATGGCAAGTACCCATTGTCCTAATTTAATTTCATCGCTATTGCCATAAACTAAATAAGGTAATCCACTTGCTTCAATTTTTATCACCGCAATATCACTGCTGGCATCTACCCCAATTACTTTTGCTTTATAGGTTTTCTTATTCGTTAGCGTTACATTAATTTCATCGGCACCATTGACTACGTGGTTATTGGTTACAATGTATCCGTCTGCAGTAATTAATACACCACTACCACTTGCTCTTTGTTCTGGTTGCATTCTGGGGCCACCAAAAAAATCTCCGAACATATCATCCTCTCCGAATAAATCAGAAAAAGGATTTCTTTGTCTTCTTTGATTGCTGCTTTCTACTTTTTTAGCGTTGGTCTTTGTTTTAATATGCACCACAGCAGGGGAGGCTGCATTAGCAGCAGGGGTAAAGTCTACAGTAGATGCTGGGGCATTCCCATTAAAAAAACTGGCATAATTAGCAGGCAGTTTACCATCGGTTTCGAAACTTGAATTGGACGATGAAATTTTTCCATAGGCCCACATACTTGCGATAGTGGTCATTGCACTAATACCAATAATGGCTGCTACATTTTTTAAATTCATATTCATGCTTTAATTTTTATAGTAAAAATTGGTTCTAATTATACTTTACAAATTTGATACCAATTCAGGTACAAATTAACGAAGCTGAAATTTTGTCACAAAACCGTTTA
>CAITGN010000314.1:0-2161 GCA_903891965.1 uncultured Bacteroidota bacterium | reverse complement strand
GCAGTACTTATATCCCAAGTATAATGCCTATGCATGCCCGGATGCTTAAAACTTTCAAGGCTTTTATCCATCTTGCCTAAGAAAATTCCTAAATTTTCAAATAAGGCTTTGTTTTTTGTTGGCGTTTCTACCCAAAAACTACCTTCTAAAAAACTTAATATTCTAATATAATAAGTTTGCTCATCAAAATTAATTTCTGTTAAGGTTTCTCCCTTTTTATTTAAGGTATACACTTGAAACTGTGCAGCTAAATCCGATTTCGCTAAATGTTGTAGAATTTTTACTTGTGCCTCTAAGAAAAAATAGTCGTGAGCACTATTAGAAACTTTTAAAATATTTTTCTTGCCCGATTTTTTAACTAATAAAAAATTAAGTTCATCATAGCCATTCAGCACAGATGCTTTTACTTCTATGCCATAATAATTTGCTACCCAATTTTCAATGGTACCAATGGTAAAATTCATGCCAACAAGTTAGTTAATTATTCAGAAAGCTTTCCATAGAGGCTGCTACCAATTTCGGCGCTTCTTCCATGGGCGTATGGCCTATATTTTTATAAACAGTGAGTAGACTTCCTTTTATATCTTTTTGAAATAGGTAGGCATTATCAACTGCAATGAGATGATCATATTCTCCCCATAATATTAAAGTAGGCTGGCTAATGGTTTTAATGGGTTCGGAAGAAGTGGCTATTCTATTTTTAAACAAAGACAAAGTTGCTGCGCGATTACCTTCTCTTAATAACATTTCATGATACCTTGTTACAATAGCATCGCTAATAAGGCTATTATCGTAAAATACTGTTTCTAAACTTTTTCTTATTAAAAATTTGGGCGTAATAAATAAGAGTAAATTATTAATAACAGGGGTACTGGCTAATTTAAAACCTAAACTTCCTTTTTCATTTTTCATAGGATAACCACCTGCATCCAATAAAATTAGCTTCGCTATTTTATTAGGATGCGCCACTGTATACTGCCATGCAATAGCACCTCCTAAGGAATTGCCCGCTAAAGCACATTTATTAATATGCATTGCATTTAAAAAGGAGTCTAGAAAACGAACATAATAATCACCTGCATAATAATTCTCCGGATTAGGACCTGTGATACCAAAGGCAGGTAGGTCAAATCTTATAATTCTTCTATTATTAGAACTAGCAAGCATAATGGAGACCAAGCTATCCCAGGTATGTAAAGAAGAGGACGTACCATGAATAAGTACCAAGGGTGTTGAATCGGATGGGTTGCCTTCATCTCTATAATGCACCTGCATCCCCATGAGTGGCATATACTTAGAAGCTGCATTACCATATTTAGCTTTAATTTTTTCAACTGGAATGTCTCTTTGTCCATACACTGTAAATACAAGCACTAAGAATACCAATATGCTTATCAAACTATAGCCAAGGTTGCGTTTTATCTTATTCATATATTATTTTCTTATTGCGATTTTTCTAATTGTCAATTTATACCCTTTTTTTATATTAATGAATTCTTGTTCAATGACTTAAAATGAATATTACTATATAGTTTACTAAATATAAATGTTAAAGAAAACATAAAATTGCATTTTGAGCAAAAAAAATATTTATGACTTATAACTTGACCCTCAGTGCTTTAGACGCGAGTTAAAAAAACTACCATTTTGCTTCTTTTTTAGATTGCTGTGTTATATAAGTATTTTTTGTAATTTTTATTAACCGAATTGCTTATTAATAACCAAACCAAAACCAAAAATGAAAAAAATCTATCAACAAATTCTTGATTTTCCCCAGATGGTGAATCAAAAAGTTTTGAATGCGCAGTTAAACGCTGCAGTAGATAATTTCGATTCTCAAAATGGAGTAAGATCCTACACTAAGTCAATCTATCAGATTCTGTCTATTGTAGTATTTATCTCCATGGAAGTGGCTATCATTCATGGTGCTATGGGGTACTTCACCGATACCGCTAGCACGGGTCTAGGAAAAGCAGGTAGTGTTTTAACTACTTTATTGCTTATTTATTCAGCCTTCCCTATTGCGCATATCATTAAAGCTAGAGGGGAAAGCCTGGGTGGTTCACATAACGGTATGGTAACTTTTCTTTTTAAAGACTTTGTTACAACCAATATCAAAATACTTGGAGAAGTAGCTGCAGTAGGTGCTTTTATAGGCGCT
>CAITGN010000313.1:0-1544 GCA_903891965.1 uncultured Bacteroidota bacterium | reverse complement strand
CTCGTCTCCACAGCTGTTCTAAATCTGCTTTCACCGATGCTCCTTGCTGAATGATAAAAGCAACAATATCCAAATAGCTTAACCCATCATGAAAATCCGCTCCATCTTGATATCCCAATAATGTGATGGCAGATGCAAAGTGTATGCGTTTCTGTTTTATCCTATCAAATCGTTTAGATAAGAATGTATGGTGCTTTCCGGAAAATTGAAGTAGCCTTGCATCAGGTACATGAATACCACAAGCTTTAGCCAATTGATGCAATACCATTTCCCAAGCTCCGGTGTTTTTATCATCTTTAGCACTTGGAAATTTTGCAATCCAAAGATTGCCCTTTTCATCCATTACACTGGCTTTAGGTCTTGCGCCGCCCAATGAAGAACCTGGGTCAATAAGCATATTCAACCACTTAGTATATTCCGGGTCTTTAATGGCATCATCTTTTTCTAATTGCAAACTCGCATATTCCAATTCTCGAAGCGATGTCCAGGGAGGCGTTGACATTTTCTTTTGGTTGTTCATAAATTCGCCCTCCTGTTCCAACTTAAATCGTAGTCCTCCCATTCGATGACCGTCAAAAACGCCTAATAAATAATCGCTTTCAAAAAGTGTTTTTTCTTCACGGCTTTCCAACTTAGCTTGCCAAGCTTCTCTTCTCCGCATTAATAATCTTCCCCAACGGTCAGGCGCTGAATCCAGGAACACCCCAAAATTATTTTTTCCTTCAGGCAAATATTGTTTCCCCTTGTAAAGTCCGAGATTAGGGTCTAAATGCAAGATAGGTTGCTTGGCACTGAGCCAAGCCTCATGATATTCAAATGAAAAAATCTCCTTGCCCCTTAAACGTTGTGCATTGAGCATTCCCATTAATTGAGGTGCTTCCATAGGTTCCCAATCGGCATAAACCCATATGATAGTTTCGTTCTTCTTCATAGTTTATTCGATTTTTTAGGGGCACGCTTTGCTGTTGTAATTCCGGCATCCTGCAATTTTCTGCCCAATGGGTCAGTTGCTGCTACCATAGAAAGGTCTTTCTCTAAGCCGAGCACAAATAACACTTGCAAGTAGCTTCCAATAGCAACAGTAGGAATTCCCTGTTCGATATTGTAAACTGTTTTTCTGCTTATGCCTGCTCGTTCTGCAACTTGCTCTGCACTAAACTTTCTGCGCAGTCGCGCAAGTTGAATTTGCTCTCCTAATACATTTAAAATCTTGAGGTTTTTAGGTAATATTGCCGGCGCTGTTTTCATATAATGTGTCTTATAAAGCGCAAATATAACATTATTTATCCTTTTTATGACACGTTATAAAATTTTTTATTATGCCATTATTGTACTAATTAGAAATCTCAGTAGTTATTCTTTATATGGAATCAAAATTGATAAGTAGAGTTTACTTTCCGATACAAAACTTACTAAAAATATTCTCTAGCAAGTCGTCTGTTGAAACTTCGCCAATGATTTCGGCGAGGTGGTGAATGGATTTGCGAATATCAAAAGCAAGGAGTTCGCCGCTGCGGCCAATTTCCATGCTGTTTAAAACGTTT
>CAITGN010000312.1:0-2394 GCA_903891965.1 uncultured Bacteroidota bacterium | reverse complement strand
CCCGTTTATATTAATTTCATTTAATCCACCAGCATCAGAGCTAATGACCACCGTACTTGCGGCCATGGCTTCCAACGCAGCTAGTCCAAAACTTTCATATTCAGAAGGTAGTAAAAACACATCGCTCACTGCTAAAATTTCTTCCATTTGTTCTTGCTTACCTAAAAAACGCACATCAGCTTCGAGTCCATATTGTCTTGTTAAGTCCTCTGCTAGTGGACGCTCAGGACCATCACCCACCATTAATAATTTTGCAGGAACTGCCGCATGAATATTTTTAAATATTTCCATCACATTATCGATACGCTTAATTTTTCTAAAGTTCGAAGCGTGAATAATTATTTTTTCATTGTTAGGTGCAATCACTTGTCTAAAAGCAGCCACTGGTTTTTTATTATAGCGTTGTACGTCTACAAAATTGTGAATGACTTCAATATCTTTTTTAATATCAAAATGCTTATAAGTTTCTTCTTTTAAATTTTCAGATACAGCGGTGATACTATCGCTTTCATTAATAGAAAAAGTAACTACCGGCTCATAAGTTTTATCTCGACCTACTAAAGTAATATCTGTTCCGTGTAAAGTAGTAATGACAGGAACCGATCTGCCCGTTTTTTGTTTTACAATTTGTTTAGCCGTATAAGCAGCTGATGCATGTGGAATAGCATAATGCGCATGTATTAAATCTAAATCGTGGTTTAAGATTACATCCACCATGGTACTTGCTAATGCTAATTCATAAGGAGGGTAGTCAAACAAAGGATAAGTAGGCACCCTTACTTCATGGTAAAAAATATTAGCGTGAAAACCATTCAGCCTCACAGGCTGTTGGTAGGTAATAAAATGAATCTCATGACCTTTCTCGGCCAAGGCTTTACCTAATTCGGTAGCCAAAACACCACTTCCGCCAAAGGTAGGATAGCAAACAATTCCGATCTTCATTTTAGTACGATTGAATATGCAAATAACAACTTATTATTCAATAAAGTTTAATTATATTTAAGAATTATTTGAACGAAAAATTTACCATCATGCGTATCCTAGTTACCTTATTATTATGCTTGCCTATCATGGCTACAGCACAAACCAATCAAGACAGCGTTAGTATTAAAAAGTTAGCCGATGAAATCATGACCAACGGTAAGGCTTACGACCTATTAAGAGAGCTTACCAAAAAAATTGGCGGTCGTTTAGCAGGCTCTCCTCAACAACAAAATGCGGCTGTTTGGGGTAAAAGAAACCTAGAGGCCTTGCATCCAGATCAGGTATTTATGCAGCCTTGTAAAACACCTAGTTGGCAAAGAGGCGGTAAGGATTTTGCAGCTATCGTTAATGTAAATGGTAAGGTTCAAAACGAACCACTAGCAGCTTTAGCTTTAGGCAATTCATTAGGTAGTAATGGACTAGTAGAAGCTGAATTATTAGCCGTGGCTAATTTTGATGAACTTGAAAAAAGAAAAGAGGAAGTAAAAGGAAAGATAGTATACTACCATAGTGTTTTTAATCCTACAAGAATTCAAACTTTTGTGGCTTATGGAGAATCAGGAATGTATCGTGGATCAGGTGCCAGCCGCGCTGCAAAATATGGTGCAGTGGGTGTAATGATTCATTCATTAAGTACTGCTCCCGATAATGAACCACATACAGGGGGTATGCGTTACGACGAGTCTTTACCAAAAATTCCTGCAGTGGCTTTAGGACCTAATGATGCAAAAGCACTTTGGGAAGCTGCTAAGACTTCAAAGATTCGTGTTCAAATGCAAACCTATGGTTTCTTCTTACCAGACGCAGATGAGAATAATGTAGTAGCTGAATTAAAAGGTTCGCAATTTCCAGATGAGATTATTACTATTGGTGGTCACTTAGATAGTTGGGATGTAAACGAAGGAGCACATGACGATGGTGCAGGCATTGTTCAAACAATGGAAGTACTTCGTGCGATGAAAGCAAGTAACTATGTTCCAAAGCGTACCATTCGTTTTGTCTTATTTGCCAATGAAGAAAATGGAGGAAAAGGAGGAGCTAAGTATGCAGAACTAGCAAAGTTGAATAACGAGAAACATATTTTCGCTTTAGAAAGCGATGAAGGCGGTTTCACACCAAGATCTATTGGTATTAGTTGCAGCCCGGAGCAGTTCAAGAAATTTCAAACTTGGTCTAGTTTATTAAAACCTTATGGAACAGAAGTAACTGCTGGTGGCGGTGGCGCCGATATTGGCCCATTGAAAACAGTATTGAAAGATGTAGTATTATCGGGACTAGTGCCAGATAGTCAAAGATATTTTGATTTACATCATGCTAAAACAGATGTATTTGAAAATGTAAATAAGCGTGAATTACTTTTAGGCGCTGCGAATATAGCAGCGGTTATTTATTTAGTAGACCAGTATGGTG
>CAITGN010000311.1:0-6446 GCA_903891965.1 uncultured Bacteroidota bacterium | reverse complement strand
ATATTGCACCTAAGCGTAAAGTGGATCCTAATATTCAATTTCCTTGGGTTCTATTAGCCCAAAAAGGCTATGGGGTTTGGTTTGAGCCAGATCCAAAATATACCTTGCCTGAATCTATCTCCATTCCATTTGCCTTGGCCATGGTGGGGTATGATATAAAAGATACCACAGCAGCCCTGCTCGCTTTCAAACGACATTTTAGAACAGACAGCACAGCCGTAATTACAGAAGACGATAAGTCGGTTTTGTATCAATTAATTCAAAATAAATTATCACACTAACAATTGTTAGCGTAATTTTGTATCAAATAATTAAGGTATGGATTTCAAGTTAACAGAGGAGCAGTTAATGATTCAAAGAGCTGCTCGTGAGTTTGCGCAACAACAATGTTTGCCTGGTGTCATTGAAAGAGATGAGCATCAAAAATTTCCCAAAGAACAAATGGAACAATTAGCTGACCTAGGTTTTTTAGGTATGATGGCTTCACCTGAATATGGAGGAGCAGGGATGGATACCATTAGCTATGTTATTGCAATGGAAGAAATTAGTAAAGTAGATGCCAGTGTATCTGTAGCTATGAGTGTAAATAATAGTTTGGTATGTTGGGGCTTGGAACATTATGCAACAGAGGAACAAAAGAAAAAATATTTAACGCCCTTAGCGCAAGGCAAAAAAGATGGCTCATTATATATTGGTGCCTTTTTATTAAGTGAACCAGAGGCGGGAAGTGATGCGACGCATCAGCATACTTCAGCCATAGATAAAGGAGATCATTATTTATTAAATGGGGTTAAGAATTGGATTACCAATGGTTCCACTGCATCCGTGTATTTAGTGATGGCACAAACAGACGCCTCAAAAGGACCAAAAGGTATTAATGCTTTTATCATTGAAAAAAATACACCAGGTATTACAGTAGGTGCGAAAGAAAATAAGTTGGGCATTAGAGGAAGTGATACACATGCCGTTTCTTTTATGGATGTAAAAGTGCCTAAAGAAAATAGAATAGGTGCAGATGGGTTTGGATTCTCCTTTGCCATGAAAACTTTAAATGGGGGTAGAATTGGTATTGCGGCACAAGCATTAGGAATTGCAAGTGGCGCTTATGAATTAGCCTTGGCCTATAGCAAGCAAAGACAGTCATTTGGCAAACCCATTCACGAACATCAGGCCATACAATTTAAATTAGCTGAAATGGCTACTAGAATTCAATCGGCCAGATTACTTTGTTATCATGCAGCTTGGGAAAAAGACAATGGACTTGATTATACTACTTCTGCGGCCATGGCTAAGTTACACGCAAGTGATACCGCTATGTGGGCAGCTACTGAAGCCGTTCAAGTGCATGGAGGTTATGGATTTGTAAAAGAATTCCATGTTGAAAGACTTATGAGAGATGCAAAAATTACCCAAATTTATGAGGGTACTAGTGAGATTCAAAAAATGGTCATTGGTAGAAATATAACCAAATAACTTATGCCTGTAAATACTGAAGCTTATCATTTAATAAAAGAAGAACTGCAAGCTAAAAATGTGCAGTTGGTGGCTGTCAGTAAAACCAAGCCCAATGAAGACATTGAAGCCCTTTATGCATTAGGTCAAAGAAGTTTTGGTGAAAATTATGTACAAGAATTAGTAGATAAGGCAGCAAGCTTACCTTCTGATATTCATTGGCATTTTATAGGTCATTTACAATCCAATAAAGTAAAATATATTGCGCCCTTTGTATATTTAATTCATGGGGTGGACTCTGAAAAATTATTAGCAGAAATTAATAAGCAAGCCATTAAGCAAAATAAAATGATTGCTTGTTTATTACAAGTGCATATTGCCACAGAAGAAACCAAGTTTGGTTTTGATGCCACAAGTTTACATGAATTTATTGCAAGTGGTCGCCTTTCTAATTATAGTAATGTAGTCATTAAAGGGCTAATGGGTATGGCTAGTTTTACAGAGGACAAAACCCTTGTTGAAAAGGAGTTTAGTACTTTAAAAACTATCTATGACCAAACGGCTACTACATTGAATAATATACATTTCGATACCCTCAGCATGGGCATGAGTGGTGATTACGCAATGGCCATTACCAAGGGTAGTAACCTAGTAAGAATAGGAAGCTTGCTTTTTGGTGCAAGAAATTAAGCTTACTTCGTTTTTCCGTAATCAAATACTAGTTGACAAAAAGCTTTCACACCCACTATAAATCCAGACTCGTCTAAATAAAAATCGGGAGTATGATGTGGACCTGCTTTTCTTGGGTCTGTACCTTTTGGTAAACCTCCCACATTAAAAAAGAAGCTAGGAGCCTTGGCTGCATAAAATGAAAAGTCTTCTGCACCTGTTACCCAGGTTGATTCAGATACATTCTCATCACCTGCTGCTTTAATTAAAGAAGGTAAAGTCTTTTTCACTAGGGCTGGATCGTTATAAGTTACTAAAGTTTTTGTATCAATAGTTACATCAGCAGTAGCGCCAGAACTTTCTGCAATGGTTTTAGCCGTATGTTTAATTCTCTGATGTACTTCTTCTTGCATCTTACTATCCAAGGTTCTAATGGTACCTGTCATCTCCGCTGTTTCAGGAATAATATTAGAACGAACACCACTATTTATAGTACCTACAGTAATTACTAAAGGAGCCTTTGTTAAGTCCATTTGACGACTTACAATATGTTGTAAGCCTTCAATAATTTGTGCACTAGCAGAAATGGGATCTACGCCACCCCAAGGTTGTGAACCATGACTTCCTTTACCATTAACCTTAATAGTGAACCAATCAGAGGATGCCATAAAAGCACCTGCTTTATATTTAATAGTGCCTACTGGTGTTTGAGAAGAAATATGAATACCAAATACTGCTTCTACTTTTGGATTGTCTAAAGCGCCTTCTTTAATCATAAGTGGAGCTCCACCTTCTTCTGCACCTGGAGGGCCTTCTTCAGCAGGTTGGAATAAAAATACAATAGTACCAGGAACTTCTTTTTGCATGGCACTTAACATTTTTGCAGTAGCCATTAACATAGCTGTATGTGAATCATGTCCACAAGCATGCATTACACTTACTTTTTGGCCATTGAACTCAGTAGTTACTTTAGAAGCAAAGGGTAGGGCTACTCTCTCATACACTGGTAAGGCATCTATATCTGCTCTTAAGGCAATGACTGCACCAGGTTTGCCTCCTTTTAAAACCGCTACCACACCCGTTTTAGCAACAGGGTATCTTACTTCAACGTTAGGAAGCGTTTTTAAAAAATCGGCAATGTATTTTCCTGTGTTTACTTCTCTGTTAGATAGTTCAGGAAATTCATGAAAATGTCTTCTCCAAGAAATAAGTTCTGGTTCTACTTCTTTTAATAAGGAAGCATAATTTTTAGGTAAGTCTTGAGCTATACTAGATATAGTTACAAGCACCAATAAAGAAAGGAAAATTTTACGCATTGTATTTTGTTTTATCTTTTATTTCTAATCTTGAATTATTAATTCTCTTTAATTATTCTTTTAATATTTTAAAGTTTTATTCTACTATGTAATTTTAGTTTAACGCTATATTAAATTTACTATGCTTGGTATTCGCCATAAATACCTCTTAATACATCTGCTATTTCTCCTAAAGTACAATAGTTTTCAATAGCCTCTATTACAGAAGGCATTAAATTTTCAGAACCCGATGCTGCTACTTTTACCGCTGCTAAACAAGCTGCCACTTTTATATTGTCTCTGCTACTTTTTAAGGCTTTTAGTTTTTCAATTTGCTGAATTCTAATAGATTCATCAATTTGAAATACAGGTATATTAGTAGTAGAACTAGATTCAAATTGATTTACCCCTACAATTATTTTTTCTTTAGATTCAATAGCCTTTTGATAAGCGTAAGCGCTTTCTGCAATTTTGTTTTGCATAAATCCATTTTCAATGGAACTTACCGCACCTCCCATTTCGTCTATTTGTTTAATGAGTGCTAAAGCTTTTTCTTCTAGTTCATTGGTAAGGCTTTCAACAAAATAAGAACCTGCTAAAGGGTCGGCGGTATCTATAATGCCCGACTCATTGGCCACAATTTGTTGTGTTCTTAATGCAATACTAGCTGCTTCTTGAGTAGGTAGTCCTAAGGCTTCGTCAAAACCATTGGTGTGCAAGCTTTGCGTGCCACCCAATACTGCAGCAATAGTTTGTATGGTAACTCTACTAATATTATTTAATGGTTGTTGCGCTGTTAAAGTAGCGCCGCCTGTTTGTGTATGAAAACGAAGCATTAAAGCTTTTTCGTCGGTGGCACCTAAGTCTTTCATAATAGTAGCCCACATTTTTCTAGCTGCTCTAAACTTGGCCACTTCTTCAAATAAATTATTATGGGCATTAAAAAAGAAAGATAATCTCTTTCCAAATACATTAATGTCTAATCCTTTTTCAATAGCTGCTTTCACATAGGCCTTGCCATTGCTTAAAGTAAAGGCTACTTCTTGCACCGCCGTGCTACCCGCTTCTCTAATATGATAACCTGAAATACTAATGCTATTCCACTTCGGTAAATGCTGACCACAGTATTCAAAAATATCTGTGATAATACGCATTGAATGTTTAGGAGGGTAGATATAAGTGCCTCTAGCTGCGTATTCTTTTAAAATATCGTTTTGTATAGTGCCTGCTAATTGTTTTAAATCGGTACCTCTTTTTTTAGCAAGCGCAATATAAAGTGCAAGTAAAATGAATCCTGTTGAGTTAATGGTCATAGATGTACTAATCTTATCTAAAGGAATATCCTTAAATAAAATTTCCATATCCTCTAAAGAACAAATAGATACACCCACTTTACCTACTTCGCCTTCTGCTAAAGAATGGTCGGCGTCATAACCAATTTGAGTAGGTAAGTCAAAGGCTACACTTAAGCCCATTACACCTTGCGATAAAAGAAAATGATATCGTTTATTACTTTCTTCGGCTGTTGAAAATCCAGCATATTGACGCATTGTCCATAGCTTACCTCTATACATATCGGATTGAACACCTCTTGTATAAGGGAACTCGCCGGGTAATAATGTTTCATTTAAATCGGTAGGTAAATCGTTGCAGGTATATACCTTCTTTATTTCAATGCCACTATCTGTCTTTTTTTCAGCTTCTTGCATGGTTAAATTTACGAAAAATTCAAAATAAAGGGGTTTCAATTATTTCTATTCTCGAAATCACTGTTTACTTGTAAATGCGGCTAATATTGTACTTTTGTACTATAAATATTCAGATATGTCAACAGATACTAATATAGCCTTACAAACCCCTGTATCTTTTACAGCAGGTGCCATTAATGAAATTAACCGTTTAATGGCCGAGCCAGACTTTGATCAACAACAAAGACTAAGAGTAGGTGTAAAAGGGGGTGGATGTAGTGGAATGACCTATGTATTAGGTTTTGATGTTCCTAAGGCAGAAGATGAAATTTTTTCTATTGAGGGCATACCTTGTTGCATGGAAAAATCACATCAGATTTATGTTTATGGTATGGAAATAGATTGGCAAGGTGGCTTGAATAGCCGAGGTTTTACTTTTAAAAACCCGAATGCGTCGAGTACCTGCGGATGCGGTACTTCATTTGCGGTTTAAAATTAGCTTAAAAAATACATCATTCTCGCTCTCTGATCGCTTTGCTCACAAAGTTCGCTCGAATGAGTATTGTTTTAAATCTAATTTTAAACAAATTTCAGTCAGCAGTAATATTGTAGCATAAAAAAAGCCCCTCAATAATTCGAGGGGCTTTTTATTTATAAGTAAGTCTTATTATTTCTTTTTCTCTTCACGTCCTAATGGGCGACTTTTTGCAAAGTCAACTAATACAGGAGCCGCTACGAAGATAGAAGAGTAAGTACCTGTGATAACTCCAATTAACATTGCGAATGCAAAACCTCTTGTTACTTCTCCACCAAAGATGAATAAGATTAAGATAGTTAAGAACACAGTTAAGGATGTCATAATAGTACGACTCAATGTTTGGTTAATGGCCTTGTTAATGATAGAAGCATTGTCTGCACCTTTCATTAATTGGCTGTCCTCACGAATACGGTCATATACAATTACAGTATCGTTCATAGAGAAACCAATTACCGTTAGAATGGCAGCAATAAAATGCTGGTCAATTTCTAACGGGAAAGGAACTACTTTTCTTAAGAAACTAAATACAATTAAGGTTACAAATACATCGTGTAATAAGGAGAAGATAGTACCTAAAGAATATCTCCAATCACGGAAACGAATAAATATGTATAAACAAATTGCAATTAATGCAAAGATGGTTGCCTTTGTAGCACCTGCTTTTAAATCATCAGAGATAGTAGGAAGTACTGTTTGAGAACTTTGCTTATACTGAGATTCGAACTCTTTTAATGAAGTTCCTGCTGGCATTTGCTTCTCTAAACCTTTGAATAATAAAGCTTCTACCTCTGCATCAATATTGTT
>CAITGN010000310.1:0-1871 GCA_903891965.1 uncultured Bacteroidota bacterium | reverse complement strand
GCTGAAAAAAGTAAGTTCTGTCTTTTAGCGGGAAGTAATTCTAAAATATTCGTGATTTGTTTTCTAAAACCAAGGTTCAACATTTCATCCATTTCATCAATGACTAGTTTTTTAATCATTTTTGTTTTAAAGGCGCCGTTCATGATTAAGTCAAATAATCGACCTGGAGTAGCTACAATAATATCGGCCCCGCTTTCTAATGCTATTTGTTGTGTATTAATATTCACTCCTCCAAATACGCCAACTGCAGACACACTCATATAAGGCGTTAATTTATTTGCAGCTTCCACTACTTGTACGACTAATTCTCTAGTAGGTACTAAAACTAAAATTTGAGGATCTTTATTTTTATCAAATTTCCATTGTCTTAAACAAGGAAGTAAATAAGCAAATGTTTTACCTGTTCCTGTTTGTGCAATTCCACATACATCTCTACCCGACATCACTATAGGAAAAACCCTGTGCTGAATAGTGGTTGGTTCCTTAAAACCTAGTTCTTCAATGGCTCTTAATAAAGGGGTATTTAAATTTAATTCTTGAAATGTCATATAGCGTAAATGTGACGCGAAGGTAGTTTATTATATGCGCTATTTAAGCATAAATATTGAATAATATTGATTTATAAATAATATAAATAATTCAATATCAATAACTTGTATTGGTTTAAATTAAAAAATAAATAGGAATCTATTGTTGTAAATATTCTTCATTAAATGAAGAGGTACTGCATTAAAAAAATTATATTTAGCTATTCAAAATTTCAACCACTTTAAATTTAAATAAATGAAATTCAGCAATCCAGGTAAACATTTTAGTTTACAAATAATCAAAATGGTAACTGTTCTTATTTTAACCATGCAATTTGGACAGGCATTTAGTCAAAACGATGACAATATTAATAGCAGAGATGTTTTATACCTTACTTCTGGAGGTAAGCTACACCCCTTACAGGCCATTATGGATATTAGGCATTACACCATTGCCTTGGATGTAGATATTGCAAAACAATCTATAAGTGGTAGCACTGAAGTGAGTTTAAATTTGTCTAAGAAAACAGATACTATTTTACTGGATTTAATTCATTTATATAAGGTTACTAAAATTAAAGTGAATAATAAAGCTGCTGCCTTTTATCAACACGATGATAAAATATTTATAACATCAGCTGCTGGTTTTGAAACAGGTAATCAAAAAGTGTATGTTGAATATAATGGTATACCTCCTGTAGCTATCAAACCACCATGGGATGGAGGATTTACTTGGAAAAAAGACAGTGCAGGATATGATTGGATATCTATCAATATTCAAGCCGAAGGTGGAAAAATGTACTTCCCTTCTAAAGACCATCCTAGTGATGAACCTAATGAAGGAGCCGATTTAAAAATTACTGTGCCTTCTCATTTAGTAGTAGCTGGGCCAGGATTATTAATGAATGTAAACACAAAGAAAAATAAGTCTACTTATCATTGGAAAACGAATTACACAATAAGTAATTATTGCATCTTATTTAATATTGGAAAGTATAAAGTGTATAAAGATGAGTTAACCACCATTCTTGGTAATAAGGTACCTATTGAATACTATGTTTTAGAAGTAGATACTATGCATGCTAAAAAGGTAATTGAAACTAAAAAAAGAGATAATAAAATTTTAGAGAAGTATTTTGGAGAATATCCTTGGGCTAAAGAAAAAATTGGTATTGCTGAAGTACCTAATTCTGGTATGGAGCATCAGACCATGATTACTTTTGATAATAAGTTTAGATATAAAACTATTAATGGGCAAGACTATTCAGACAATTTATTTCATGAATATGCACATGAGTGGTGGGCGAATAAAGTAACCAATAAGGACTGGGGTCATATGTGGAT
>CAITGN010000309.1:0-1985 GCA_903891965.1 uncultured Bacteroidota bacterium | reverse complement strand
TGTTAAAGAAAACATAAAATTGCATTTTGAGCAAAAAAAATATTTATGACTTATAACTTGACCCTCAGTGCTTTACAGACAGGATATAAAAATACATTTTTGCTGCTTTTTCAGAGAGCCATATTATATGATTATTAATTGTAATTTCTATTAACCGAATTGCTAATTAATAACCAAACCAAACCAAAAATGAAAAAAATCTATCAGCAAATTCTTGATTTCCCCCAGATGGTAAATCAAAAAGTTTTGAATGCGCAGTTAAACTCCGCAGTAGATAATTTCGACTCTCAAAATGGAGTTAGATCCTACACTAAGTCAATCTATCAGATTCTGTCGATTGTAGTGTTTATTTCCATGGAAATTGCCATTATTACGGGTGCTATGGGGTACTTCACCGATGCCACTAGCACGGGTCTAGGAAAAGCAGGTAGTGTTTTAACTACTTTATTGCTTATTTATTCAGCCTTCCCAATAGCCCATATCATTAGAGCTAGAGGGGAAAGCCTGGGTGGTTCACATGGCGGAATGGTCACTTTTCTTTTTAAAGACTTTGTTACAACCAATATCAAAATACTTGGAGAAGTAGCTGCAGTAGGTGCTTTTATAGGCGCTTGTTGCTTAACCTTATCTTTTGTATTTGATACCAATTTATTCAATGCAACTACGGGCACTGCTTTCAGTACCATTAGTGGTTTAAGTAGTTTACCTATGCAGGGCTTAACTAATTTATTCGCTGCATTAAGATTAGATTATTTAACATCTGTATTAAGTTCTTTTGGCTCTTTCACTATGCCAAGTGGTCAAAGCTTTACAGGTGATATGCTTTGGAATATTAATGATTTATTCTTAGTAGCTGGTGCCTTTGTGAATGTGGCACTTGGATTAACTGTTTTGTATGTGAATCTTGCTATTTATCATTTCTTATACACTATGGTTTCTAATTTCATTAAGTGGATTCAAAGCCCCTCTATTCCTATTGCAATGAAAACTAAATAGGAAAAAACTTTTGTCATTTACAATCGTTTCGAATAAAAAAGCCCCCTCCTTAATTGGAGGGGGCTTTTCTTTTAAATAAGCGCCTAGCTTATTAGTAATTTTTTTTAATTATTAGAGACTGCATTAATTATTAGGCTCTACAAAATAATCCACTACAAAAACTTTATCCATATGTGGTTTTAATACAGCTTGGAAGGCTATATGTGCAGGGTTTAATTGATAGTCAGCTAAATCTTTCTCAGAATTAAAAGTAAGTGTAAAGCAATGTGTAAAGCCTTGGTCTAAATGTTCAGGACTCATATTAATACCCCACTGCATATTTTTTACCTGAGGCACTTTGCCATATAGTTTTGCAAATGTATGTGCTACATTTTCTACTTCTTTTGCAGAAGAACTTGCTTTAAAAGTAAATAATACAATATGTTTTAACTCTCCTGTTCTATTTTGAGCATGCGTAGTTAAAAAACTAGTTGCTAAAAGAGCGAATAAAATAAATTTTTTCATTTTGATTGGGTTAATGGAGTTTAAAATTATAAATAAGTTTGAGGATCGTCACAAATTCTAAAATTTTCATTAAAGCTATTCATTATTTTGATATCCTCGTTAGAGAGCGTAAACTTAGTAGCTTCAAAATTTTCGACTAATCTTTCCTTTTTGGAGGATTTAGGTATAGTTGAAATGCCATGCTGTAAATGCCAGTTCAATACAATTTGTGCAGGTGTTCTATTATATTTATTACAAAGAACTACTAGTCGCTCATCTGAAAATTTGAGCCCTCTAGTAATGGGTGAATAAGACTGCACTTGAATACCTGCTACTTTAGAGTAGTTTAGTAAGTCTTCTTGAAACAACCAAGGTGAGAATTCTATTTGATTGACTGCAGGAACAATATTAGCTGTTGATTTTAATTCTTCTAATAAGGCAATATTATAATTAGCCACCCCAATGGCCTTCACTCTTTTATCTGCATATAATTTTTCTAAAGCCTT
>CAITGN010000308.1:0-2287 GCA_903891965.1 uncultured Bacteroidota bacterium | reverse complement strand
CCACCTGGGAATTAAAATACTTTTATCCCAACCCATGGCTCCTTGGTATTGAGCATTGTGAATACTTAGAACCGTTTTTACATTTTTTAATTTTTGATAGTCATAACAATATTTCATCATAAAAGGAATGAGTCCTGCTTGATGATCGTGACAATGCAAAACAGCAGGAAGTTCCTCCCATTGATTTAACCAATTCACGACCGCTACTTGAAAACCTATAAAGCGGTCGATGTCGTCGGGATAACCATAAATTTTAGGACGGTCTAATAAACCATTAATATCAACTAAATATAAATCGTATCCAAGCTTACCTGTGCTTTCTTTAATAATGGTATAATTAAAAAACCAATTCCCTAAATTGGTATTCCCTTTATACTGTACTTCCCAATTATTTTCTTGTAAAAAAGGCGTTTTATACATGGGCATCACCACCAGCCCTTTATCGCCTTGCTTGTTTTGATATTTTGGTAGTGCTCCTACCACATCCCCTAATCCTCCAGCCTTCGCCATAGGGTAACATTCTGCACTTACATGAACTATCACCATGAGCACTTTTAATTTGATTCAATTTACTTCATTGTGCTTAAAACTCCTTGTTTTTCAGCAGTTAATTCTAATTATTTGTAGATAGATTTTTAGCCTTTTTACACATTGAATTATAATTTTAAGTATTTTACGGGATCGATACAACCAATAACGATTAAACTAACGAATCTTATGAGCCAAACCAAACAAGCCACCAATACGGGTGCATTATCTACTCTTGTAGTCGTATTCTTTTTCTGGGGTTTTATTGCGTCTAGCAATAGCGTCTTTATTCCCTTTTGTAAACACAAATTCAACCTTGACCAATTTCAAAGTCAATTAGTTGATTTCGCATTCTACCTAGCCTATTATATAGGCGCCTTGGGTTTATTTGCCTATGGTGCTTTTGGAGGTAAGGATTTAGTGGGTAAATGGGGTTATAAGAAAAGTATTGTGTATGGCTTATTATTTTCAGCCATTGGGGCAGCTGCCATGATTATTGCAGTAAACGCCAACACTTTTACAGGAATGTTAGTAGGTTTATTTATAGTGGCCTTAGGATTTTCTTTACAACAAACCGCAGCTCAACCTTTCGCGATTGCCTTAGGAGACCCTTCTACAGGCGCTAGTCGTGTGAATTTAGCTGGTGGTATTAACTCTTTTGGAACTTCTATTGGTCCCATTGTAGTTGCCTTTGCTTTATTTGGAAGTGCTGCTGCTATTACCGATGATCAAATTGCTGCCTTAAGTTTAAGTAAGGTGGTTATATTATATACTGCGGTGGGTATATTATTTTTAGCTGCTGCTGCTATGTTCCATTTCTCTAAGAAAGTTCCTCCAGGTATTTCTGAAGAAAAAATTGAACCTGCTAACAAAGCATTGTACTTGTTATTAATAATGACAGGTGTATTAATAATTATGTTTGTGCCTATTTTTAATAGTTATAAAATTGATCCTACTAGTTTAACCGATGCAGGTAGACATGAATTAGAAACCACTCGTTTAAAATGGTTATTTGGTGCCTTAGCCACTGTAGTTGTGGGTTTATTATATGCGAACTTCCAAGCAAAGAAAAATGAAAATGGTTGGGGTGCTATGAAATACCCTCAATTAGTTTTAGGTATGCTTGCCTTATTTGTTTATGTAGGTGCTGAAGTTGCTATTGGATCTAACTTAGGCGAATTATTAAAGCAAGCCGATTTTGGAAGTATTCCTTCTTCAAAAATTGCTCCTTATATTTCAATGTATTGGGGAAGCATGATGATTGGTCGTTGGACAGGTGCAATTTCTGCTTTTGAATTCAAAAGTCAAACGAATAAAATATTAACAGTCATTGTTCCTTTGGTGGCCTTTGGAATAGTGATTGGTGTGAATAGTATTGCTCAATACGACATGAGTCCACTTTACATGTATATCGTTTGCGTGTTCATACAAATTGCAGCTTTCTTTATAAGTCAAAATAAACCTGCTAAAACATTGTTGGTCTTTAGTTTAATTGGTTTAGTTTCTATGTTGGTGGGTGTATTCACTAAAGGAGACATTGCTATTTATGCTTTCTTAACAGGAGGTATTGCATGTTCTATTATGTGGCCTTGTATTTTTGCTTTATCTATTTCTGGTATTGGAAAGTATACTACACAAGGTGCAGCCTTTTTAATTATGATGATTTTAGGGGGTGGTATTATCCCTCCTATTCAAGGAAAATTATCTGACTATTTACAATCTGCACATTTAGATACTCCAGGTTATGGTATTCATAATT
>CAITGN010000307.1:0-2425 GCA_903891965.1 uncultured Bacteroidota bacterium | reverse complement strand
CAATCTGCATTTAGTGGTGCTCGTTCTGCTTATTTTGTTATGAACGATCGTCAATACGAAGTCATTACGCAGGTAAAAAGAGCAGATAGATCAAAACCTACCGATATTAATAGTTTATATATAAGAAATAATAGAGGAGAAAGTATTCCTATTTCAAGTGTACTTAAGTTAGTAGAGAATAGTAATCCTCCTACTTTATATCACTATAACCGATTTAACTCAGCTACTATTTCAGCTTCTTTAGCGGAGGGTAAAACTATTGGAGATGGTGTCAACACCATGAATAAAATTTCTAAAGAAGTATTAGATGAGTCTTTTCAAACTTCTTTAAGCGGCCCTTCTAGAGATTTTCAAGAAAGTTCTTCTAATATTTCTTATGCATTATTTTTAGCCTTGATTTTAATTTATTTAGTATTGGCTGCTCAGTTTGAAAGCTTTAAGGATCCATTTATTATTATGATTACGGTTCCTTTAGCTATAGCAGGTGCTTTACTATGTTTATGGCTTTTTGGACAAACCTTAAATATATTTTCTGAAATTGGTATTATCATGTTAATAGGACTAGTTACCAAGAATGGTATTCTAATTGTAGAATTTGCCAATAAGAAAAGAGAAAAAGGTTTAGCCATTCGTGATGCTGTATTAGAAGCAGCCACCCAGCGTTTTAGACCTATCTTAATGACCAGCTTAGCCACTGCCTTAGGGGCATTGCCTATTGCCATTAGCCTTGGTGCTGCCGCTACTAGTCGTAAGCCATTAGGTACGGTGGTAGTGGGCGGTTTATTATTTTCTTTAGTACTTACTTTGTTTGTTATTCCTGCAGTATACACTTATGTTTCTTCGAAGCATAAAAGAGTAATAGACTAAAAGAGTTTGATTGATTAAGTAAGTAAGTAAGTAAGTAAGTAAGTAAGTAAGTAAGTAAATAAGCATGAAACTAAATATCCTATTGTGTTTTTTAATTTTATTCACTGCTTGCACAAGTGGTACTAATGAAAACAAGAATGAAAACAATAATATAACTAACTGGGCACCTAGTTTTCATAAAGTAGATATAGTCAATCCTATTTTAGTTCCCGACACCAGCAGTCGTTTTTTCTGTCCCTTGCAAAATGGTAGCGTTGCTTGGGAAGCCAAAAATGTTTTAAACCCTACAGCACTTGTAAAAGACGGCAAAGTTTATTTATTATACCGTGCACAAGATACTGCCATGACTTCTCGCATAGGACTTGCCATTAGTGAAGACGGCATTCATTTTAAAAGACAAACGCAACCTATATTTTTTCCAGCTAAAGACAGCTTTGCTATTTATGAAGGAAAGGGCGGTATTGAAGATCCAAGAATTGTAGAAATGCCAGCAGGAGGTTATATTTTAACCTATACTGCCTATGATGGGAAAACAGCTCGTTTATGTTTTGCCACTACTAAGGATTTAATTCATTTTCAAAAACAAGGTCCTGTATTAGCCAATCCTAAATACATTAATACTTGGTCTAAGTCGGGGGCGATTGTTGCTGAGAGAGTGGGTGAAAAAATGATTGCTAAAAAAATTAATAATAAATACTGGATGTATTTCGGAGACACCGATTTATTCATGGCTTATTCCAGCGATTTATTGCATTGGGAAGTTTTAGAAAATGAAGAAAGTAAAAAAATGGTATCGGTACTTACACCAAGACCTGGTTATTTTGATAGTCGTTTGGTAGAGCCAGGTCCATTTGCATTATATACAGAAAAAGGAATTCTGCTTATATATAATAGTAGCAATGCTGCTAATAACAACGACCCTTCAAGTCCAAAATTTACTTATGCTGCAGCCCAAGCATTATATGATACCGCTGCACCTTATAAGCTAATTGGCAGAGCCGATAAGCCTTTCATTCAACCTGACAAGCCTTATGAATTAAAGGGGGAAGTGAATAATGTATGTTTTGTGGAAGGCTTGGTATATTATAAAACGCAGTGGTATTTATACTATGGCACTGCCGATTCTAAAATTGCAGTGGCACTTGCTTCTGATCATTAATTTAAAATGACCACCTCTTATTTAGTTTTAGTAGTAGTTCTTGTCTAAGGTAAAACCTTAATAATTTTTTCAGCAATAAATTTTGCTGTTTCTCTTTGAACACCTTCAACATCTTTAGATACAAGTGGCGATGCCAATACATGATTTCCAGTTTTAGGCATTGCTTTAATTACTTTTAAATAATCGGGTGTGCTAATTTGTGCAAACATTCTTTGTGTAGCAGCTACTTTGACTACTTTATCTTGATGTGCATCATCTTTATAATAATATAAGGCTAAACAAGGTTGCGTTATTTTTTTAAATAATTTCTCATTCATAGTGGCTTCTATTAAATTTTCTAATGCAACAGTGGCTTCTAAACGGTAATGAGGGTACCAGTATTTAGGAAAGTCTTTGTTT
>CAITGN010000306.1:0-5309 GCA_903891965.1 uncultured Bacteroidota bacterium | reverse complement strand
GAAATCTTTGAAGTCGGAAGGCTTGCCTACTTTTATACTATTTAAAAATGGTAAAGAGACTTGGAGACATCAAGGATTAGTAACGCTTGAAGAATTTAACGCTGCTTTAAGTAAATAAGTTATACTAGAAATATTCCTAGTTTTATATCATTACTAATCTTTTACTAATATTGATTAATAATAATTTTTTTAAATAGGTTTTCTATAGCCTCTTAAAAAATCGGTAATCGGCATTCTTTTTTTACCTTCCCATTGAATATCATCAATGCCAATATAGCCACCCTTGCAAGCAATTTTTGCAAATGTTTTCCCATCAGTTAAAAAAGTTCCTGGTTTTTCTGCAGCGGGTGAATCAATTATATGTGTAGTAAATAATTTCACCATTTTCCCCTCTATTTTGGTAATGGCTCCAGGAAATGGCGCTAGTCCTCTAATTAAATTATGAATACTTGCAGCTGGGTTCTCCCAATTAATTTCACAGTCCTTTGTAAATATTTTAGGCGCATGTTTTAAATCAACACTTATTTCCGATTGTGCCTTGGCTTGAATAGAATTATTATTGAGCCCTTCAATTGTTTTTACAAGTAAGGTTGAACCTACTTCTTTCATCGTATCGTGTAGTTCGCCTGCAGTCATATTGGCGCTAATCTCAATGGGTGCTTGTAATAAAATATTACCAGTATCAATGGCATGTTGTAATTGGAAAGTAGTCACCCCAGTTTGTTTTTCTCCATTGATAATGGCCCAATTAATTGGAGCTGCTCCTCTATATTGAGGTAGTAAAGAACCGTGCACATTTAAAGTACCCATGGGCGGAAAAGACCATATAATTTCCGGAAGCATTCTAAAAGCCACTACTACTTGTAGGTCGGGATTCAGGTTTTTGAGGGCCTCGAAAAATTCGGGTGATTTTAGTTTTTCTGGTTGAAGTACCGGTCAATTATTTTCAATGGCAAATTGTTTTACAGCACTTTGTTGAAGTTGCATGCCTCTACCCCCTGGCTTATCTGGAGCCGTCACAACCGCTACCACATTCATTTTAGCTGCTAATAAGGCGCTTAAAGAAGCTACCGCAAAAGCAGGAGTGCCCATAAAAATTATCCTCGGTTTTCTATCCATTACGCAAAGTTAGTTTATCTGCCATAATTATGTACTTTTGCCCTTTGCACCCTAGGTGCCTTACTAAAAATAAACAATATGCAACAAGTAAAAAATGGGGATACCATTCAAGTGCATTATCACGGTACTTTAACTAGTGGTGAGACATTTGACTCTTCAGAAGGAAGAGCTCCTTTGGAATTCGAAGTGGGTAAAGGAATGGTTATTCCTGGATTCGATAGTGGCGTTTTAGGTATGACTGTGGGTGAGAAAAAGACGATTAATATTCCTTTTATGGAAGCCTATGGTCCAAAACAACCTGAAATGATAGTTGAATTTCCGAAAGCACAATTTCCTGCAGATTTAAATCCAACAGTTGGAATGGCTTTAACTATGAATAATGGTCAAGGACAACAATTTCAAGTGATCGTAGTAGAAGTGAAAGAAGAAGTAGTGGTTTTAGATGCGAATCATTCTTTAGCAGGTCAGGACTTAACCTTTGCTTTAGAATTGGTGAAAATCGATTCTCCATCAAGTATTATTATGCCTTAAAAGGTTTTATAATTTCTATAAAATGTCCCGCGTCTTACTAAGGTGTCGGGACATTTTTATTATCTTTAGTTATGGGATTAAAATCATTAGAAGTAGCCGATCGTTTAATAAGATATGTGCAAGTAGATACGCAGAGCGACCCTTATTCCACTAGCTTCCCCTCTACAGAAAAACAAAAAAATTTATCTAAAATATTGGTAGCTGAATTGCAGCAAATGGGCATAGAAGATGCCGCCATGGATGCTAATGGTTATGTAATGGCTACTATTCCTGCAACACATAATAGGAAAGTACCCATTGTTTGTTTCTGCGCGCATGTAGATACAGCGCCCGATTGCAGTGGTACGAATGTTAAACCTATTTTACATGAAAATTATAATGGAGCACCTATTATACTACCAGACGATCCAACACAAATAATTACAACAGCTGCTTATCCTTATTTAAAGAATTTTATAGGTAAGTCGATTATTACTGCTTCTGGAAAAACTTTATTGGGTTCGGATGATAAAGCGGGCGTAGCCATTATCATGGAAATGGCTAGTTATTTAATGAAAAATAAAAATATTGAACACGGCAGTATTAAAATTTTATTTACACCCGATGAAGAAGTGGGAAGAGGCACAGAACATTTAGATATAAAAAAACTAGGCGCCGATTTTGGATATACATTAGATGGAGGTGAGCTGGCTAGTTTTGAAATGGAAACCTTTAGCGCCGATAGTTTAATATTAAATATTCATGGAGTAATTGCACATCCAGGTGCTGCAAAAGGGGTACTACAAAATGCCATTAAAATTGCTGCAGCTATTTTAGCTGCCTTACCTAAAAATCAGTGGAGTCCTGAACATACAGAAGGGCGTATGGGATTTATTCATCCTAATCATATTGAAGGAGGTGCGGAAACAGCGCGCATTGAATTTTTAGTTCGCGACTTTGATACGGCTCAATTAAAAATACATGCTGAAAGGTTATATGAAATTGCTCAAAAAGTAATTGCAACAGAACCGGACTTTTCCAAGGCCAGCATTACTATGGAAATTAAGGAGCAGTACCGCAACATGAGAGAAGTAATTGATCAGCATCCCCATATTGTTGAAAAGGCGATAGATGCCTATAAATTAGTAGGCTTAACCCCCATTGTCACACCCATAAGAGGTGGTACGGACGGGAGTCGTATGAGTTTTATGGGCCTACCCACTCCTAATATATTTACAGGTATGCAAGCTATTCATAGCAAGCATGAGTGGGTGGCTGTTTCCGATATGGAAAAGTCGGTAGAAGTGCTGGTGAAATTGGTGGAAATAATTTAACAAATTGATAGTTATTCACATCCTTTCATTTTCAAACAAAACGATTTAACTTTAATTCATAAATTTAACGCTATGCTTTTTTTGTTACAAGTTGCTGAGGATAAAATTTCATTATTGAGTTTATTGCAAAAAGGGGGATGGATTATGTATCCATTGTACATACTTTTAGTAATTGCCATTTTTGTTTTTATTGAGCGTGTTTTAGCTATTAAAAAAGCGGGCACCATGGATCCTAAATTTATGTTCATCATTAAGGATCATATTTTATCTGGAAATATTGATGCGGCAAAAAGCATGGCTAAAAATGCCGACAATCCAGTGGCTAAAATGATTGAAAAAGGTATTATGAGAATTGGTAAGCCTATTGATGCTATTGAAAAAAGTATGGAGAATGTGGGTAAGCTTGAAATGTATTCTATGGAGCGTAATTTAAATATTTTATCATTAGTGGCTGGTATTGCCCCTATGTTTGGTTTTCTAGGAACCATTGTAGGTATGGTTCAATTATTTTATGGCATCGCCTCTACTGGAGAATATACTTTAAATACTATTGCAGGGGGTATCTATACGAAAATGATTACTTCAGCTACTGGTTTAATTATTGGTTTAATTGCCTATGTGGGTCATAACTATTTATCTACTCAAATAGATAAGACGGCCAATAAAATGGAAACTGCCAGCGCCGACTTTTTAGATATTTTACAAGAAACTACTCATTCTTAATCTATGAACTTAAGAAAGCGATTAAGAAATTCTCCAGAAGTGCATACAGGTGCATTGAATGATATATTATTCATATTATTATTATTCTTTTTAATTGTATCTACTTTAGCAAACCCCAATGTCATTAAGGTTTCTAATCCTAAAGCTTCTAGCGATACCAAGGCCAAGCAAACTGTAGTGGTGACTATTGATAAAGATCAAAAATTATTTATTGGCTCTACTGCCGTTACTATTGAGGCCTTACCCAATGAGTTAAAATTATTTTTAGCAAAAGAAACGGAGAAGCCTTCTGTAGTAATTAATGGAGACAGCGTGGCTAATTTAGGGGTTACTATACAAGTAATGCAAATTATAAAGTCTTTAGGCGCTACACCTGTAGTTGCGGTGAATCCAGCGCACTAATTTATTTCAAGTCTCTAATTATTTAATGCTAATTATTTAATGCTAGTGATTACTCAAGTAATTCAATAATTTTTTTAGTAGCTATTTCAAGCTGGCTCTAATCATTCTATTTTTACCATAACTATCCTGTCTTAATTCTGCATGGAAATTAAGTTCATCTAATAATGCAAGAATAGCTTTCCCTTGGTCATAATGTATTTCAAAAAATAATTGTCCGTTGGTAGATAAATTTTGCTTAGCCATTTTAGCAATGGCTTTATAAAAAATAAGAGGGTCTTCATTCGATACAAATAAAGCAATGGAGGGTTCAAAGCCCACTACCTGTTCTTGCATATTTGCTTTTTCTCTGATAGGAATATAAGGGGGGTTACTTACAATAATATCATAAGTATGATCCAGTGCTGCTGTGTTTAAAATATCTTGCTCTATCCATTCTATGCTAGCCTTTGCATTATTGGCATTGATTTCAGCCACTGCTAAGGCTTCTTTACTTATATCTAATCCTGTAAGGCTACATAAGGGTAGGGCTAATTTTAAAGCAATGGGTATACAACCAGAGCCAGTGCCAATATCAATTATAGATAATGGTTTATTCATTATACTAGCATAAGAAATAATCCATTCTACTAATTCTTCAGTTTCTGGTCTTGGAATTAATACATGTTCATTCACCATTAATTCATTGCCCATAAACCAGGCCTTGCCTAAAATATATTGAATAGGTTTGCCCGATAATAACTGCTCGGCATAATCTTCTATTTGTACTTGCTGTTCTTTGGTGAATGCTGTGTTTACATTTACAATTTGTTGCATCCTATTCCAACCAGTAACCGCCTCTATAAGCATACCTATTAAACTGCTCAATTCTACTGCATCAATTTTAGAGGCCAGCTTTTGCTTTAGGAATATTTTAATTTCTTGTAAACTCATACCACAATGTTACAAATGATTATGCATTATGAACTAGCTTTGAACAAATAATTCTAAGAACGCCTACCTATATGGATCCTCATTTTTATAGTACCATTGAAATACCGGCTATTGCTGAGTTTAAGGATAGGGGAAGTAAGTTCTTAGCCTACTCTTACCCAGTAGATTCGGTGGATACTTGTAAAAAAATTATTGCAGGACTTAAAAAAGAACATCCAAAAGCAGTTCATTTTTGTGTGGCCTATAGAATTGGAGTGGAAGGAAATATATTCAGAGCCAGTGATGACGGAG
>CAITGN010000305.1:0-11760 GCA_903891965.1 uncultured Bacteroidota bacterium | reverse complement strand
GTTTACAGTAACACCTGGCTCTATTACTAGGACATCACCTGTGTTAACATAAATGTCACCACTTACTGTATATGTTTTTCCAGCTAACATGGTTCCTTTAATTGCACCAGACAAAGGAGTTGATTCACTAATGGGTGAAGCTGGAGTAATTACTGCTTGCCAAAGATCTTTTGTTTCTTCTGTTTTAGTACAAGAAACTAATCCTGTTACTAAAATTGCCATTAAATATGTAAACTTCTGTTTCATTATATTAATTTGATATTTTTATTAAAGTTTATAACGGATTCCAAATAAATACGTTGTTCTATAGTAATCTTTTTGAATGATGATACTATTAGCTGGATCAGATTGTAAAGCCAAGGCTCTAGAACCACTTGCTTGCATATACGTATTATAAGATTGGTGTAAAGAAAGCTCTAAAGGAGCGTCTGTTAAGTTGTTGACTTTACCGTAGAAAGAAAAATGTTTGCCAAATTTCTTTTCAAATGAAAGGTCTAACTGAGTAGTTGGAGACTGCCAATAGTTCAAACCAGCATAAGGACTAATAAAGCTAATACGCTCTCCGGTATAAACACCAGCTACTTGTAAATCAAATCCAATTTTTGGATTTTTGTATATCAATGATAAATTACCAATATTGTCTGACTGACCTTGTAATGGTCTTGTTTCAGATGTACGCTTTGAAACTATTTGTCCAGCTGTGTTTCTGTAAGAGAAAATTAAGCTGTCGTTGGTAATACTAGATTTTGTGTAAGTATAGTTAGCAGAAATTCCAAATGAACCGAAGAATTTTGTAGCTACCAATTCAAAACCATAGTTAGTGGCTTTTCCAATATTCACTGGCTGTAAATATAAGCTATTGATGTTTTTAGGTTTTACAGCTGAAATCTCAATTGGGTTTTGAATGTCTTTATAGAATCCGCCAATTAATAATTGATCAGAACCCTTACTGTACATTTCATAACGTAAGTCTAAGTTATCGGCTACAGTATGTTTCAAGTTTACTGGATCACCAACTTCTTTAAAGAATTCACCATCTGCTCCATCAGGAATTAATTCAGAAAAACCTGGTCTAGCAATGGCTCTATAGTAAGCAAAACGTAAATTTTGATTAGGCGTTAATGCAAATTTCATTTGAGCGCTTGGTAGTAGATCTGTGTATTTTATTGTTCCAGACTTTGCTTCAACATCTTGAGTTAATAAAGTCTCATAATGTTGGTTTGTATTTTCAGCTCTCACACCACCTAATAATTCAAAACGGCTAGATAAGTTCCACTTACCCTGAACATAAGCAGCTGAAATTTTTTCTTCAAATTTATAGTTATTGCCATTCAAGGTTGGGCTACCCTCACCTGTGTTAAATTGGAATTGAGCGTTATTAATATTTGTATAAATAGAACCAAGTACTGGCTTTAATGAATAATTAATGTAGTAATTGTCTCTATTCTTATCTCTCAACAAACCACCCACCTTCAATTCAAAATCACGATTAAATATGCTTGTATTTTTTGTATAGTTTACATAAGCAGAAAGATCTTTATCTGTATTGTTGGTCCAAATTCTTGACATGGATTGCAATTTATCGGCTGTTAAGCTTGTAGCCACAATTGCGTATTGGTGCGTAAATGAAGATTGATCTGGCGTATTACTTTTAGCCATAGAATTTGCTAAAGACCAATCTAATTTATCTGAATTTGATAATTTATGCTCTCCTTGTAAAGTAGTGTTGTTGATAGATTGAAAAATCCATTGGCTTCTTTGTGAATTATCCACCACTGAATTTAAAGCAACTGTATCCCAAATAAAACGAGTTTGATAATCATCTAATCTAACATAGGTATTTATTAAAGAAATTTTATTATTCTTATCAATGCGGTAGTCCAATTTAGCATTAATGCCTTTTCTTACACTTTGCACAGAATACTTTCTTAATTGTAAATCAGAGAACAAAGGAATATTATTTAAACCTGGCTGAGAGTTAGGCAAGAAGAAATTAGAAGTAGTACCTCTATAAATATTTTGATAACTACCTGATACAATAAATCCAAATTTTTTATCCTGACCAAATCTGTTACCTACTGTTAAACCAAAAGTAGAGTTTACAGGATTAGACACATTTTTATAATTCAAATGATCAACAGGTAAATCATTCAAATTGGCATCATTATTTACTGGAGGTACACCATACAATAGTCCGTTTGTAACTCCTGGGGCTATTCTTTGAGCAGGAGATGATATATTCATAGTTGAATTATCAAATTTGCTATATTGTTGATCAGGGAATGAAGTATTAAATCCGCCTGCAACATTGCCTTGTAGAATTAAATGATCTGGTGCATCTTTCATTACTAAATTAATAGTACCACCTATGGCATCTCCTTCTAAACTTGGCGTTAAACTCTTACCTACTTCTAATCTTTCTAATAATTCAGAAGGGAATAAATCTAAAGGAATGAAACGATTTTTATTATCTGGACTTGGAATTTTAATACCATTCACTAATGTGTTGATATATCTTTTCTCCATACCTCTAATAATTGGGTAACGAGCTTCTCCAGAAGAGCTTTTTTCTATAGTTACACCACTTACTCTTTGCAAAGCATTGGCAACTGTGATATCTGGAAGTAATTGAATATTTTTAGCAGACAAAACGTTAATAATAGGATCAGCCACTTTCTCTAATCTTCTAATAGCTTTATCATTTTCTTTATTGCTTGAACTAACAGTTACTGAACTTAAATTCACACTGGTAGAACTTAAATTAATATCTACTGTTTTAGTTTCTTTTGCACTTGTAAATTGAACATCCTTAGACGCAGTTAAATAACCAGTATAGGCAACAGTGATGGTATATTTTCCAGCACTTACGTTTTTAAACTGATAAGTACCATCCAATTTTACATAAGTCTTTTGATTGTCCAAAGACACCGTTGCACCTACTAAAGGCTCACCAGTACTAGCATCTAGAACACGTCCTTTAACGCCTTCAGCAAAAACACTTGTTGCAATGGATAATAAAAAAAGGGAGAGAATAATGCATTTTTGCACTACTTGTTTTGCACTCATAAAAACAATTTTAGTTTGAATGGCAAAACTATAGAGATTACATACTTAGGAATACATTAGAAGATTAACAAAAAGTTACCGAATTGTTACTAAATTGTTAGGTAATGAATTATAAAAAAATAGTATAACTACAAGGCAGAATGCATAGTATGGTGCTTACCCCTAAGCATATACTCTTTGCTTTGTTCAATAGCATCCATTACTTGGTCTAGTATTATTTCTACAGAGCTATTGTAGTCAATTTCTAAAGGCGCTTTGAAACGAACAGTTAATGGAGTACCTACTTTTTTAAAGGTTAACCCCTTCTTGGTAAACGCTCTCCAAAATCCATTAATTACTACAGGCACTACAATGGGATGATTATTTTTAATTATATGCGCAGTCCCTTTTCTACCTGGTGCAAAAGGTTTGGTAGTTCCTTGCGGAAAAGTAATTACCCAGCTTTTAGATAAAGCCTTATCAATTTTTTGCGTATCAAATACATCTCTATCTCTACTTACATCGGCGCCTTCTGCTCTCCAAGTTCTTTTTACTGTGAGTGCTCCCCCCAATTTAAACAACCTAGTAAGCCAACTGCTATTCATCGTTTCTTCGGCAGCTACAAAAAATACATTGGTAAAAGGGTTTAATAAATAATAAGGAATACCTAGCTTGTTAAACTTCCCCCACTTAACTGCACAAAAAATATGCACAAAGGCTATTACATCTCCAAAATAAGTTTGATGATTGCTTACAAATAAAACATTCTTATGAGGCAAATTTTTCAAGTTTTCCGTGCCCTCAATTTCTACAGTATTAAATAAGGCAAGCCCCGGGTAAGTAAATATGCCTACCACCCCATATATAAGTGAGCGAAAAATTCTAATATGTTTTAATCGATCTAAAATCGTCATTAGGGACTGAAATGGTTAGCCTGCAAGATAACACATTAATTTAACTCGAATATCTCTGTTTAAACAACAAATACTACCTTTAGGCGATGGAAAAATCTGCTGTAATTTTTGATATTGATGGCTTATTAATAAATAGTGAGCCTTTATGGAACCAGGCTGCCGCTGAAATATTTAGACAATACGGCATTATCTTAACAGAAGAACAATATGCCCTTACAACAGGCCTTCGCTCTAAAGAATTTGTAACCCATTGGCTAATACAACATAAAATTCCTTCTACTGAATTTGACAGAGTGGAAGATAAAATTGTACAACTTGCTTTAAACTTAATTGATAAAAACGCTACTTTAATGCCAGGTGTTGAACATATTTTTCAGTTCTTCTTAAAAAGAGATTTTAAAATTGGTTTAGCCACTTCCTCTCCTGTTGAATTAATAGAATGGGTGAAGGATAAATTAGGTATTAGAAGTTTTATACAAGCAAGCTGTTCAGCTCAACACCTTCAGCATGCCAAACCTCATCCTCAAGTTTATTTAGACTGCGCTGCAGCTTTACATGTATCTCCTCTAGCTTGTATTTGCTTTGAGGATTCTGTATATGGCATGACTGCAGTCAAGGCTGCAAGAATGACCTGCGTGGTGGTTCCATCGGCAGAACATATTAAATTACCTCATTGGGGCCTGGCCGATTTAAAGCTTAGTTCCCTTCAAAATTTTGGCGATTTGCATTTTAATATGCTCAATCACTAAATTGATATAAATTACAGGTATTCATGGAACTAGCTAAGAAATTAATAGAAAAAGAATTAGACTTATTTGAACAGCATTTCAAAGATGCGGTGAAAAGTAGAGTGTCTTTGCTAGACCGTATCATGCAATATATTGTAAAGCGTAAAGGCAAGCAAATGCGCCCTATGTTTGTTTTACTCTCTGCCAAACTACATGGTGAAATTAACAATGCTTCTTACAGAGCGGCTTCCCTAGTTGAATTATTACATACTGCTACACTAGTACACGACGATGTAGTGGATGACGCTACAGAAAGAAGGGGCATGTTCTCTATTAATGCTTTATGGAAAAATAAAATTGCTGTTTTAGTTGGCGATTATTTATTATCTAAAGGCTTACTATTATCACTTGAAAATAAAGACTTTTCTATACTTACTATTTTATCGAATGCGGTTAAAAAAATGAGTGAGGGTGAATTACTACAAATAGAAAAGACAAGAAATCTGAATTTTGATGAGGCGGTTTATTATGAGATTATAAGTGGGAAGACCGCTTCATTACTTGCTTCTAGTTGCGCTGCTGGTGCAAGCTCGGTTACAGAGAACGAAGAGGTCATTCAAAGAATGCGCGAGTTTGGTGAAAATGTAGGAATGGCCTTTCAAATTAAAGACGACTTATTTGATTATGGAGAAGCAAAAATTGGCAAGCCTACCGGTAATGACATCAAAGAAAAAAAATTAACGCTTCCGCTTATTCATATTTTGCAAAAAGTACCCCCTGCTTTAAAAAAAGAAATTATTTATATTGTTAAAAATAATAACAACGACAAAGCCAAGGTAAAATTTGTGATTGATAATGTAGTTTCTTATGGAGGTATTAATTATGCCGAACAAAAAATGAATGAATACAGAGACAAAGCCTTACTAACATTATATACATTCCCAGAAAGCCCTGCTAGAGCTGCTTTAGAAGAACTTGTAAGATATACAACCGACAGAAAATTTTAATGGAAAAAAGATGGAATATACTTGCAGCCAACCCTGCAACCGTGCAGTCTCTGCAAGATTCTTTAAAGATTCATCCCATCTTATGCGAACTACTTGTACAAAGAGGCATTGATAGTTTTGATGCAGCTAAAAAATTCTTCCGACCTCAATTAGAACATTTACATGATCCTTGGCTAATGAAGGATATGGATAAAGCTGTTGCGCGTATTGAAAAGGCAGTTACCAATAACGATTCTATTTTAGTATTTGGAGACTACGATGTAGATGGCACCACTTCTGTAGCTACCCTATACCAATTTTTAATAAAACTTACGCCCCAAGTTGAATACTATATACCTCATAGATATAAAGAAGGTTATGGTGTTTCAAAAATTGGAATTGACTATTCTAAGCAAACCGGTATTCAATTAATAATTTCAGTTGACTGTGGTATTAAGTCCATTGAACTTGTTGAATACGCAAAAGAATTAGGCATAGATTTTATTATTTGTGACCACCATTTACCCGATGCTATTTTACCGCCCGCAATTGCCATACTAAATCCAAAACAAATTGATTGTAATTACCCGTTCAAAGAATTATGTGGATGTGGTGTGGTATTAAAATTAATTACTGCCTTAGCAAAAAAGTATAGTTTACCCGCAGAATCGTATTTAGAGTATTTAGATTTAGTGGCCACCGCCATTGCTGCCGATATAGTTCCTATTGTAGATGAAAACAGAACCTTGGCGTATTTTGGTTTGCAACAAGTGAATGAGTCGCCCTGCCCTGGCTTACTGGCCTTGATGGAATTAGCCAAACAAACTACACCTATGCGTATTACGAATTTAGTATTTGCAGTAGCGCCCAGAATTAATGCAGCAGGCAGAATGGACGATGCTAAAAAAGCAGTACAACTATTTGTAGAAAAAGATTATTCAAAGGCACTAGCCATTGGTTCATTATTACAACAAGATAATTTAGATAGAAGAGAAGCCGATACTACTATAACTGAAGAGGCCTTAGCAGAAATTGAATTAGACCCCAATCATGCTAATAAAAAATCATCGGTAGTGTTTCAATCGCATTGGCATAAAGGCGTGGTGGGTATTGTAGCAAGCAGACTAATTGAAAGACATTATAAACCCACCATTGTACTAACACAAAGTGGTGAAGTAGTTACTGGAAGTGCAAGAAGTGTAGTGGGCTTTAATTTATATGAAGCCCTACATGCTTGTAGAGCACACTTAATTGGATACGGTGGGCATTTCGCCGCAGCAGGTATGACACTGGCTTTAGAAAATTTAGAAGCTTTTAAAAATGCTTTTGAACAAGCGGTGGCTGAAAGAATTACACCTGCACAACTTATTCCAGAAATTATTATTAATGCTGTTATACCTATTGATAGTATTAATATGAACTTCTATCAAATAATTACGCAGATGGAACCTTTTGGACCAGATAATATGCGTCCCCTATTTTTAGCTAAAAATGTATACGATACGGGTTATAGCAAACTAGCTAAGGAAGCACATATAAGTTTTAATATTACGCAGGGCAATCAAATACTAAAAGGTATTGGTTATAATATGGCGCAGCATATTAGTATTGTAAAATCGGGTAAACCCTTTGATGTGGTGTTTCAATTGCAACTCAATGAATGGCAGGGAACACAAACAGTGCAAATGCAAGTACTCGACTTGAAAGAAAGCTGCTCTTATAATTAATAACTCAATTCCTATAATAGTTCGAAGTTTATTGAGCTAAAGTTAAATAAGCATAAAAAAAGGCGTTCAAAACTGAACGCCTTTTTAGTTATATCAATGTTCGATTACTTTAATAAATCAACACTTCTATTTATAAAGTTGGTTAACTCAGCGCCTTTTAATAAACCTTGTGAAAGCAAGGCTAAGTCTGCTAAGTTGCGGGCTTGCTTTTGTTGCTTTTCTACATCGGGCTCATTTAATAAAGCTTGGAATATAGAGTGATTACCATTTATAGTTAAATGCACTTCGTCGGGCATTTGCGCATAAAATGCAGTCATGCCTCCACCACCCATGCTGGCCATATCTTTCATACGACGCATAAATTCAGGGCGAGTAGCAATTACTGGCGCAGCGTCTTGGCTAAGGCCTTTCACTTCAACAGTAATAGTTGTTTCAGGTATTTGGAATTCAAATAGTTTTTTAGCTTGTTCTACTTCGTCTTTAGATAAAACAGAATCAACATTTTCTTGTTTGTCAATTAAATTATCTACTACATCGGCATCTACTCTTACAAACTGAACGCCTTCCCATTTCATTTCTACATTATTAATAAATGCAGCGTCTACCATGGTCTCCAACTTAATCACTTTGTAGCCCTTACCTACTGCTGCTTGTATAAATGCATCTTGACCTACTGGGTTGGTAGTATATAATAATACTTGTTTACCGTCTTTATTTTTTTGATTCGACTCGGTTGCTTTTTTGTATTCATCTAATGTATAGAAAGTACCTGCAGCAGCTGCGTCTTCTAAGATTAAAAACTTATTGGCTTTATCTAAAAACTTATCGTCGGTAATCATACCATATTTAACGAATAAGCCTAAGCTCTCCCATTTTTCTTCAAAGGACTTTCTATCGGAATTAAATATTTCTTCTAATTTATCGGCTACTTTTTTAGTAATGTGCGCATTAATTTTTTTCACATTTGGGTCGCCTTGTAAATAGCTTCGGCTTACGTTTAATGGAATGTCTGGACTATCAATAACACCATGTAATAACATTAAAAACTCAGGTACTATATCTTTTACTTCATCGGTTACAAATACTTGGTTGCAATACAACTGAATTTTATCCTTTTGAATTTCAAAGCTTTGCTTAATTTTTGGGAAGTATAAAATACCTGTTAAATTAAAGGGATAATCTACATTTAAATGAATCCAAAAAAGTGGTGTTTCACCAAAGGGGTATAATTCTTTATAAAAATTCTCGTAGTCTTCCTTGGTTAAGTCGGCAGGCTTACGAATCCATAAAGGATTGGTATTGTTAATTGGTTTTTCTACTTCAGCTTCAGCCGCTTTTCCATCCTCCGCTTTAGCCTCTTTTTTCTCCGCATTCGCATCGGTGAAATAGATAGCTACTGGCAAGAATTTACAAAAACGATCCAAGATAGATTTCACTCTTTGTGCTTCTAAGAACTCGGCACTCTCTTCGTTAAAATGTAAAACAATTTTAGTACCGCGGGCGCTATAGTCTACTTCATATAATTCATATTCAGTACTACCATCGCAGCTCCAGAAAACACCTGGAGTATCTTTATGGCTTCTGCTATAGATATCTACTTTTTCACTCACCATAAAGGCGCTGTAAAAACCTAAACCAAAATGACCAATAATGCTAGCGTCTTTGTATTTGTTTACAAATTCTTCTGCACCACTGAAGGCCACTTGGTTAATGTATTTATCTACTTCTTCAGATGACATACCAATACCATTGTCCATAATGGTCAATGTTTTTTCTTTAGCATCTAAAATTACATCAACTCTAAGGTTGCCAATATCGCCTTTCACTTCGCCTTTTGAGCTTAATGTTTTTAGTTTTTGGGAAGCATCTACAGCGTTACTTACTAACTCACGCAAAAATATTTCGTGGTCGCTGTAAAGGAACTTTTTAATAATAGGAAAGATGTTCTCTGTCTGAACTCTAATTTGACCTTTTTGCATAGTTCTGTTGTTTAGCTCTATACTAGCAAACAGGGTACCAAAGCCCAAATTCTGCCAAGCTGTCAAGCAATAAGCCGAATGAGGCTAGTTTTTGAGCCAGGCTGCGCCAGTACAGCGCTTCCCCCTAAACAAAATGTCACTTGTGTCATTTATAGACTTCACACGTAAATCAGAGTAAAAATATCTAATGAAACAGAAATCAAATCTAAAATTTTAGAATTAATTATAAGTACAAATTCTAGAAAAAATATTTACGAAATTTTATAACATTTTAATAAAAAAAATAAATATTTTCAATTTAGGTTCAAGTTTAATGAATGCCAATTAATAAGTTTTATTTACATAATGACTTAACAATTGGCATTTTTTAATTAGATAATCAATCTTTTTTATCAATAAGTGCAAAAACAATTTCAATTCTAGGAAAATTTCCCAATATATATGGCGGTTCTGAAATTCTTTCACCCAGCACAATTATTGATTTATTCTGCCTACTCGCAAACAACTCCGCTCTTTTTTCAACATCATATCTCAAAGACTCTATAGAAGTAAAACCAGTAGCGGCTCTCTGATAATTTCTATAAATATCATTATCAGAAAAATTGTGGCTCATTAAACGAGGAGGAACATTAAATTTTGAAATACTTTCAGAATATTTTTGAATTGGCGTTGTAGTTGCACAGCCGCTAAAAAAGATAATTACTATTGCTAATTTCAGTACTATTGAAAATTTCATAATTAACTATTTAATTTGCAGAAGATTGTATAGCTACTACTAATGCAAGGTTTATACCAAAAGCAACTCCCCAATTCATCCATACTTTTCCTTGTTTTATTTTTTTTGCTTTTTGATGATACCCGTTTGCATATTCACTCTTTTTCATCAAATCAGAACTAGGATATTGTAGATTAATATCTTCGGGGTCACTTGTAGAACATAAGGCAGCTGGTATTAAACCAACTAAAGGTGACAATAAAATACTTGTTACAAACACAGTAGTTCCTGCCGCTTTATAACCACGATAATATTTTGAAGCATCACTTTGGCCTTGAGCATATAAATCTTGAATAGAAACAATTTTTTCTTCAGCCTTTTTAACATCATTAAAAAGATCTTTTGTTCCATTTTCATATCTAATCATTATCAATTCAGATTTTAGAATAGAGAAAATCGGACCATTAAGGTTGTCAAACTTTCTGTACTTAACTTCTGTGGTTGTTACTTCAAGTACTTTAGTCTGAATGTCCTCTCCAGTCTTTTTTGTTAAAACATCTTGAGCAAAGGAAAAATTAGCAATACTCAAAAGTGTTACTAATGTGATTATAGTCTTTTTCATAATATATTTTTTTAATACGTATCCAATCTAGACTTAATAACTTGTATTAAATATTATATTTTACTTTAATAATAGAATTATGAATTGAATCATATAAATAAGATTAAATATCATAAAATTATGATTTACAACATTTTAGACATGATCGAAACCCAGGGCAAATACCAGGGCTACCCCAAAAGAACCTATGATGGAGACCGGTTTAGGGGTGGTTATAGCGATCATTTCCCGGTGGCCCTTATTTTTAAGCCAAATTTGAGCGGAAATACACTGAAATAGCCTACCTTCGCCGTCCCAAATCTGTTTTGGCAGATTCGTTCCGAGTAATCGGAATGTCCACTGGGAAAAACCAATTATTTAACCAAAAAATTCAAGTAATGAACAATTACGAATTAATGGTGATTTTTACACCGGTTTTATCTGAAGAAGATTTTAAATCTGCTCAGAAAAAATACCAAGACTTCATCAAAGAAAATGGTGGGTCTACAGTAGCCTCAAATCCTTGGGGTTTAAAATCACTTGCTTATCCTATCGATAAGAAAACTACTGGTATCTACTGGATACTAGAATTCACAGCTCCAGCTACAGTGAATGAAAAATTGAAAATTCAATTTTTACGTGACGAGCAAATTATGCGTCACATGATTACAAAACTTGACAAGTACGCAGTTGAGTACAACCACATTAAGAGAAACGGCGGTTTCCCTGTTCACAAAGCAGTTGAGGCTTAATTAAATTTTTACCAACATGGCAAAGAATGAAATCAAATACCTTACAGCGATCAAGCAGGAAAAACCTAAGAAGAAATTCTGTCGTTTTAAAAAGTATGGTATTAAGTATGTAGACTATAAGGACATTGACTTCTTAAAGAAATTCCTTAACGAACAAGGTAAAATGTTACCTCGTCGTTTAAGCGGCAACTCTTTGAAGTACCAACGTAAAGTAGCTGACGCTATCAAAAGATCCCGTCAGATGGCTTTGTTACCTTATGTAACTGATTTATTTAAATAGTAGATCTTATTAGTAAACCATCCCTAATCTCGT